>JAIRUO010000119.1 GCA_031254385.1 Treponema sp.
TAGTGATGCCGTCTTCCGTCTGATAAATTATAATTTCAGATTTGTCTTTTTTCAAAATCAATACCCTCCGATAAAGGGTATTAATACCGCAGGGCAGAGCCCTGCACCCGCAGCAGAGCTGCGGGGTATTAAACCTTCGTTTCCTCACTCGCTCAACCATGTATGAGCACGGTCGCGGTCTCGCTCCGTTCGTCAATAAATGCACGAGAAAGGTGCAGGACGGGATTTGAACCCGCGAACCTTTCGGATGAGATCCACAATCTCATGGCTTTGACCGCTCGCCAACCTGCACAGAGGGACGGGAGGGAATCGAACCCCCGTATAGGGCGTTTGCAGCGCCCCGCATTGCCACTTTGCTACCGTCCCTTAAAGGCATAAAAAAAAGGCGACAAACCGCTGAGGTTTATCGCCCTTTAACAATAATTCTTCCAGTATTGTTTAGACGAGACCTCCTGAAATGCAATCACAATGGATGCAAACCAACGAAAATTTGGGTAAGGAGGATATAAATGTAAACGGCTTTCTCGTATAGCTCATACACCTATTATTCCGAATATAAACATTTTGTCAACTAATTTTTAAAAAAAGTTGCAAAACTTCTGCTTGCCAGTTATAATTATTGCATTGCATAAAGGAAACGCATCATCGAACAACGGCATACAAAAAAAGAATCTATAAACACC
The DNA here is from genome assembly GCA_031254385.1 of Treponema sp. The sequence goes on from JAIRUO010000119.1 coordinate 684, forward strand.
GAATTACCAGCGCAGGCAAGCGACGACAGCCGGGCCTTTTTTCATTTCAAACGCCCGCGGATGATCGATTTGTTATTAAAAGCTGTGAAATACCCATTGGTTGTAGTCTGCGCAGGGGCTGGTTACGGCAAAAGCAGCGCGGTTCATGACTTTGCGGAGGAATATAAGGCGGCTACAGCATGGATACAGCTTTCTGAGCACGACAATGTTGGCGCTTGTTTTTGGGAAAACTATGTTCAAACAATGACGCCGTTAAACGCGCCCCTGGCAAAGGCAATCAACGAACTTGGTTTTCCAGATACCCAAGACAAGTTAAAACAATATCAGATTATATTGCATAAATATCTTTTGTCTCAGCGAAGGCTCATCGTTCTGGATGATCTTCATTACATTGATGATCCTGCCGTGATCCGCTTTTTAGAAGAATATGTTATATCGAAACAACCGCCTGGAACCACCTTTTTCTTAATTTCCCGTTCCACCCCTCGCATCAATACCGCCGGCCTGATTTCCAAAGGTCGTTTGTTCAACATTAGCGAAGACGATCTGCGCTTCACCGATAATGAACTCGCCGAATACTTCCATGAACTTGGTATCTCCCCCCATCCGGACAGCATCCGGGAAATCATGCAGGATACTGAGGGCTGGGCTTTTGCGATCAACCTTATCGCCCGGTCATACCAGAAAGCGCCGGGCTATGACGGCTATGTTCGCAAGGCCATGAAAACGGACATCTTCCGGCTGATGGAAGCGGAAATCTGGGAGGAGATTTCAAAGGGACTACAGGAATTTTTAATAAGCCTTTCACTCATCGATCACCTGTCCGTTGACCTCATCACCCTCTTAGCCAGCGGAAACAAGGATCTGATTGCTGAACTGGAGAAGCAAAACGCTTATGTACGCCGGGATGCTTATATAAACGCGTATCTTATACATCCTCTGTTTTTGGAATTTTTAGCGGAAAAGCAGGGAACTCTCTCAGAAGAACAAAAACGGGAAACTTACAAAATTACCGGGGATTGGTGCGGCAAGAACGGCTTTAATATTGACGCGCTCTCATATTTTGAAAAGATCAGGGACTATGAATCCATAGTATCGTTATTATTAAATTTGCCCTTCCAGATACCGTCTGATATAGCAAGATATGCGGCAGCGGTATTTGACCGTGCGCCAGAAGAATCTTTCGATACGGTAAGATCACTGGCGATTACGCATATACGCTGCAATCTATGTCAGGGCATCTGGGACAAATCAATTGAATTGGCTAAACGCTACGAAGCAAAATTCCTCCAATTGCCGGAAAATGACGTTTTTAGAAAACTTAGCTTAGGCGGCATCTACTATTGGTGGGCTATGGCCAGTACTCAAATGTGCTTAACCGATGATCATTACGACTTTGATCGTTACTTTGAAAAATATATCCAGTGCATTTCCAACCTTGCCGAGCCGCCCAAATTGCCTATTCATGCCACAGGACCCTGGATCATCTTTGTTGGTTCTTCAAGGAAAGGCGCACCGGAAGAATGCATCGCAGCCCTTAGCCGCACGGTCGCTTGCCTGTCGCAACACTTAAACGGACGCATGATTGGAGAAGATGAGCTGGCCTGGGGGGAATTAAAGTTCTATCAGGGCGACACACGCGCCGCTGAACGCTTTATCGTTCATTCTCTGGAGCTGGCGCAGGAGAAGAAGCAGTTTGAAATTGTACATCGGGCGCTGTTCTATATCCTGCGTATCGCTGTTTCGCAGGGGAACTATATCATGGCTGAACAGGCGTTAAAAGACATGAAAGCCCAACTGGAAGAACATGAGTATACCAACCGTTTTATCAACTACGATATCTCCCTCTCCTGGTATTACTGCATTTTGGGCTTTCCTGATAAAACGCCCAGCGGGCTTAAAGAATATTTTTCTCCTTATGGTCATGCCGGTTTTATTGAAAATTTTGGAAATCTTATGAAAGCCCGTTTCTTCTATAAAACGAAAAACTATATTCCGATTCTGTCGTATATTCAGCAAATGAGGCAAAGGGAGTCCTATCTGTTCGGACGGGTGGAAATGCTTGCCATGGAAGCCTGTATACATTATAAGACTAAGGATAAAGATAAAGCCTTTGCCGTTTTACTGGAGGCATTCAATACCGCATCGCCCAATGGCATCCTAATGCCCTTTTTAGAACTGGGCAAAGATATGCGTACCCTGACCAGTGCGGCTCTTAAGGAGGGAGGCCAGATCCCCAAATCCTGGTTGGAAGAAATCAGCCGAAAATCTGCCTTATATGCTAAATACCAAGGCTATTTTCTTGCCGAATACAAGAAGGCTAACGGTATAGAGGACAATATCTATTTTACGCCGAGGGAACTGGAAACCATTACCGATCTTTGCAAGGGGCTTTCTCGCACGGAAATCGCGGCCCAGCACAACATTTCGATCAACACCGTAAAGATGGTTATCGGCAATATCTACTCCAAGCTCGGTGCCAAAAATATTGCCGATCTTATCCGCATCGCAACTGAGCGGAAATTATTATAATACGCCCTTTTGGGTGTGTTTTGTGAATTATCTTTTTCCATTCAAGGTATTTTTTTTGGTAAATTCGTATGAGATCATGATAGTGTTGTTCAAAACAACACATTAAAAAATCGCATTTTTATAGTCCAGCATCAAATTTTGGTGCTGGACGATAAAATGCAAGGACTGTGAGAGAGCCTATGCCTGCAAAATATGATGTCGCTGACCTGATTTACGACACCGTGCGCTTATATACTATGCGGCTTGAAGGCAAGCCTATTGAGTTTGAGTTGCAGATGGACAAAAATATCCCACCCGAACTCATTGGTGATGAGCTCAGAATAAAGCAGATCTTGAACAGCCTGCTCTCCAATGCGACCAGATACACAAAGAGCGGCAAGGTAATACTTTCGGTCAGCGCTGGATTTATCGGCAATAGCGAAGTGACGCTTGTTATCAAAGTCCGGGATACCGGGCAGGGCATGACCGGCGAGCAGCTAAGAAAACTCTTTCAGAAGCATACCCGGTCTGACGCGGAAACAACCCGTATCAATGTCAAGGGCCGAATGAAAACCACATGGAATTTGATAAAAATGATGAACGGTACAATTTCTGTTGCCAGCGAGCCGGATAAAGGTACGGAATTTACCGTGGGCTTGCCTCAGGGCTTTCATGATGCTGATGTTAGAATAATATGAATTAGTGTATTATTCTGCAATATATGGAAACTATAATACTCGCGTCGGATTCTCCGCGCAGAAAAGAATATTTCCGGCTTTTGGGCCTGCCCTTTAAGGCGATCCCCTCCCCTGTCGAAGAAATCATGGATATTTCAAAAGATGCAAAAACCATTACGCGAGAACTTGCGACTACAAAAGTAGACAGTGTAAAGAAACTTCTAACAGGGCAGGAGGCCTGGATCATTGGTGCAGATACATTAATTTCACTTGAAGGGCATATTTTTGGAAAACCAAAGGCCAGACAAGACGCACTGGAGATGCTCCTGGCCTTGAGCGGGCATACTCACGAAGTCATCAGCTCCATAGCCCTTTTTAATTGCCATAATAACTTAACCGACTGCCGTAGCTCAACCAGCTTAGTCCGTTTTGCCCTCTTAAATGAGGAGGAAGTCGAATGGTACCTTGATACTGGCGAATGGGAGAATGTTGCCGGCGCCTATAAAATCCAGGGCCTGGCAGCCTGTTTTATCGAGGAAATACAAGGCTCTTATTCTGGAATTGTGGGCTTGCCATTGCATCTTCTTTATGCTATGTTAAAGGACAACGGCTACCCCTGGGGGGTAACTGAATTTTCCACTGACAGGCCAGTTTGTGCAGGCTAATAGTCAGTGAGATACAGAGATGGTTGACAAAATCGCAATGGTTTTGTCGTAGGAGGAAGCTTTGGCGGTAGTTACCATGAAAAGCCTGCTCGAATCAGGAGTGCATTTCGGGCATCAGGTAAAACGCTGGGATCCGCGGATGAAAAAATACATCTTCGCGGAACGG
>JAIRUO010000212.1 GCA_031254385.1 Treponema sp.
CGTATATCCATAGGCGAAGGACTTATCTGCCCTGTCGAAGGGCTGGAAGTCCCCCATCCGCTAGGGTACTCCACCCGCACATTCAGCCTTGCAGCATTAGCCCATGCAATCTCCGCATCAATCTTTCCAATGAAGTCCGGCTGGATAGGGCCGTTGAAGAGATCGCAGCTAATTAACAATGAGCAGAGAGCAATGAGCAAAGGAAGACGAGCTATCTTAGAGTAATCTTTGCTTTGCTCTTTGCTACCTGCTCTTTGCTCTTTATTTTCATTGTTCACTATTAATTGTTCATTTTTCATTTTCTCACTTCTCCCTGTTCCTAACTCCCTAAGCCCTAACTCCCTTCTTCCCTACTTCTCCGTTAAATTATTCACCGCATCCCAGACTTCTGGTGGCGGATTAGTTTCATACTTCATACAGCGGCCTGCATAGAGTTCTGCTACCTTGTCTTTCGCGTCACGCTCCATCAGGGAGTGGAATTGTTTAGCTGCGGCTTTGAACTGCCTTAGCTCATATAGATTAAGTGCCTGTTCCCACTGAATTACGGTGTCTTTCTCATCGTCAGTTGCTGTGTGCATAAGGCCCAGAAGTTCGTACAGGCGCAAGGGCGTGTTTATGCCTACGACTCGCACACGGTCAAGACGGCGCAGTAGGAACTCATCGCCGATTTTTTCCTTGGTGTATTCGCTGATAAGTATGCCGCCTGTGTGGTACTGCTTGTTCACGCCTTCAAGCCGGGCAGCCAGGTTTACTGCGTTGCCCATTATCGTGTAATCCATTTTGTTTTCTGCGCCCATGTTCCCTACAACCATTTCGCCGGTATTTATGCCTATGCGGGTAAAGAGCGGCACAGGGCTTAACCCTTCATCAACAACTACCTTGTTAAGCTCCCTTTCGGCGGCCTTCATCGCAAGGGCGCTGCGGCAGGTCAGGTCAGGGTGGTCGGCACGGAACACCGGCGCACCGAAAAATGCGATAATCGCATCGCCTTCGTATTTGTCAATGGTTCCAAGGTTCTCCATGATGATATTGCTCATTGCCGTCAGGTAGCGGTTAAGCAGCTTTACTAACTGCGGCGCATCAAGCTTTTCTGAAATCGTGGAAAAGCCCTGAATGTCGGTAAACATTGCGGTCATTTCCCGCTTTTCGCCGCCCAGGTTAAGCTTGTCAGGGTTGTTGATTATGTCGGTAATCACTTCCGGCGCAAGGTAGCGAGAAAAGGCGTTATGCAAAAATGCCTTCTCGTGGCTTGCTGTAAGGAATTTGATGACCATGAGCGAGACATAGGTAAGCGCAGTGGCAGCAAGCGGCATGGCAAAGCCAAGGTAGGTTTTGAAGAGCGCAAAGATCGCAATAAAGATGCCTCCCAGAATCAGCAGTCCCGAAATGCCAGTTATTATCGAAGAATAGGTTTCAAAGCAGCTGATAAGGAATCCGATTATCAGGGAAGAAAGAAGGGCGATAATTGCAGATACGTACCAGGGCGCATCGCTTAAGAATTCCCTGGCCAGCATCATATTTGCGGCAACCGCATAAGTGCCCACGTTGGGGTAGTGCTCCTGAAAGGTAATAAGGCCGTTATCTGTCATTGATGTCGCATCTGCGCCAATAACGCAAAAGCTGCCCTGTAAGGCAGAGGCTCCCCTCCGTATCTCTGCCATGCGGTCAAACTGGGCGCGGCATGCGCTGAACAGTATCTGCACAAAGTCTACTGTTTCCCAATCATCTCCCAGATCGGCGAGTATGCTTTCTTCGTAGCCGCCGTACAGAAACGCCTGGCAGGATTCAAAAAACGCCTGACGTGCAAGGAGCCATTCCCCTGTAGCTTCCCTGATATCCGCAAATGCCTCATTCTTTATTATTTCTGATTCAACGTACCATTCCCAAGGATCTGCGCTGTCATCCCAATAGGTAAAAATACCTGCATCGTGCATCAGGGCCATGTTCTGTGCAAATACCGGCTCTATTATGGTATGCTGAATCAATCCCACAAGCGACATAACCTTATAATCGGAAAACAATTTTTTAGGCCATTTTAATAGCAGCGTACCATCCTGTGCGCGGGGTATACGCAGATCACCGCCATCGCTCTTTTTCAGCGTGATAGCCCGGTCTGAAACTTCCACTGTCGAATATCCCATTCTTTCCCATAACGCCACAAGCGAAAGATGCCCGTAGTATGCGCCATTGTACTTTACCAGAAGGTTGATACGCCGCCTAATCCCGTCCGTGTCCGGGTTTGCGTTCACAAAACCCGCACCCGCTGCCCGGCTCATGAGTTTGCTTATGGCGGGCATTACCCCTGCCATAACCGGCGTCCTTGTGTCCCCTGCCGATGCAACGGACACATTTTTAAGTGCGATATATTCTGCCAGATAACTGTCTATTTCGTTTATACCAAGGCTTGAGGATTGATCATTGGAAGAGCCTGCATCCAAAAAGTCTTCCGGCCTGAGCATGGTCAGCGTAAGCCAGGAACAGCCAGTAAAGGCCAATGCCTGGGCAAAGTATTCATCCACGTCCCTGGCTAAGAAGGAAAGGGATGCTTCTAGTTCACCCCTTACCGTATCCTGTATATAGCGTATGTCTTGTTTGTATAGTTCTCGTTCTTCCTGGCCAGTGGCAGGGTCGATCCCGTCAATTATAGCAACCGCGGCCTCGTCAAGCCAGGAAAACCCGGAATCGAGGTAGCGTCCAAACACCTCCGCCGCATAAGCCGGGTCAAGCCTGTACGGACTTTCATCAAGGTAACTCAAGTCGAAAGCTATAGCCTGCGCCCCAAGTTCCTTCAATAGTATCACCACATCCGCCATTACTTCGCGCCGGAACGGGAAACCGCCTGCGTAATTGATAGAGTCGTCGTCCAGGGTCAGGACAAAGACCTTCTCGTTCTCTGTCAACGATGGCAGGACGCGCAGGAACATATCAAAGAGCTTGTTGTCCAGCGAAGTAAAAAACAACAACGAAGACAGGGCGACAGCGGCCAGAGATACCCAGATAGAAGGTTTATTTCGCTTCGTTCTACTCATTTCTTATTCCTCGTTGCTTTAGGCGGCAGGGATGCCGCTGTGACTACGGCTTTAGCTGGAGTTTTTTCTGCGAAAAAACTCCAAGCTGAAAATCCGCCCGGAGGCGGATTTTCAGCACGGCTATTCAGCCGAAATGTCCTCATCCTGCGCGGCACTACTTGCGCGGGCCGATGCTGTCGAGACCTGGCCAGTTGTACGGTTCACCGCGTTAGTATCAACCTGTGATACATTTCCGCTGATCCGCACCCCTGAGGCCGCAACGCTTAAATCCGCCACTGTGCCGCTGCGGGCTGCCGGTACCGTCAGTGTCCTGCTGCCGTCGTTCAGGGTCAGGACTGCGCCGATACCGGTATGGATAATGGTTTGGGCAGTAAGTATATCCCCGACTTTTACGTCTACCCTAACCCCGTTGGCCTCGCGCTGTACCCGGCCAGAAACGCTCTGTACCGTGTACGTCTGCGCAAAGGCGGATACTGCCATTACGCATACAAGAACCACAAACAGAAAAAGTTTTTTCATAGAAACTCCTTCAATAATTTTTAGCTGGCAATAACATTGCCTTATTTACTCTCCTCCACGTTCTCTAGGCCACGTAAAGCGGTCTGGTTCTGGCTGTCTATTGCAAGGGCCTGGCGGAACCACCGTTCTGCTGTCGCATAATCTTTCTCGATCAGGGCGAGGTTGCCCCTGTTGGTCATGGCAGGGACGGAGCCCATGGCGGCGGCGCGTTCGTAGGCGGCTTTGGCTTCGGGTATGTGGCCTATGCGGGTCTGCAATATGCCAATGCGGTTATAGAGGGCCATTGTGGGGTTTGTGCTGACCTGCGTCTGTACCTGAGCTAGAATAATTTGCAATTCTTGCTCAATGTACTGCGTCATTGCGATGTTTACTCTGTTAGTCGCTAATGCTAGGTCTGTGCGTACGGTACGGCCCCCCAATTCGGGCAGCGGGGCAGGTGGGTATATAGCCCAGGCATCTTCCACCATGACAAAGTCGGCTTCCTTTCCGGTGCTAAATGATTCATTGAGCACTGCCGCAGCCTCTGCCCAGGCAGCCGTAAAGCCTTCGTTAAAAGCGTTCATTGATAAGGGCAGCCACACTAAGCCGTCTATTATCAGAATCTTGTCCAGACCGTTAAACAGGGTTTCTGCCGCGCTCATGCCTATGCCAAGGGAAATGGCCACAAGGAAATCATTTTCTGTTCTGATAAAGGCTGCTGGAATGCCGGCGCACTCAATGGCCCCGGCATAGAGCAGGGCAAGGTCACGGCTGGAGCCGGTTCCGTAGGACAGGGTTTCTGCGGGGAACTGTGCCTGCGTTTCGTCCATGTAGGTGTCCGCGAGTTTTATACCCCCGGCCCGCAGCCCTTCCAGAAGCCAGACCGCATACTGGAAATTCCAGTTATGGCCGGTGCGCCTGTCGTTCCTCGCAAGACCGGCTATGTATTTTGCGTAAGCCAGGGTTTCAGGAGCTGTTGGGGAGATAAAGGCCGCTAGCGCAGCAAGGTCTCCGGCTGTTGTGCCTCTGCTGCTGGCTGCCACAATGATAGTCCGTATCACTTCCGTCTCCCGGCCCAGCATCTGGTAGCGTATAACAAGTTCGCCCAGTATGCGTCCGTTATCTGTAAAGCGCAGTATTTCCGGGGAGAAGTCTGCCAGCAGGGGCAACTCTGCGCTACGACCACGCGCTATAAGCGGAATTGTGCCGCAGGGGAATTCAGAGGCCGTGTATGGTGAGGCCCTAAAGCTTACCCTCACGTTGCGGATTTCTGCGTTTTCGTTATTGCGTATAATAACGCTTCCCAAGGCGTTAGTCTGGTACATCTGCATAAAGGAGGGGTATACCGCTTCGTACTGGTCAAAGGTCGCGCCAATTCCTTCGTTTCTGTTTGTGCCAGTCTGAAAGGTAATCTGCGCGGTCAACCCGGCATAGATCCCCGAATTCAGGATGCCACCGGCACCTCTGCCTGTGCCCTGATACTGCCGCCAGCCCGCATTAACTGCAAGGGTAAAGCCTGGCGTAAAGCGGAAGCCGATCTCTGCGCCGCCGCGCCAGAACAGACCAGGATTGCTCCTCTCCCCAGCATAAGCAGACTGGTACACGCCCGCCGCCCCGTCAATGCGGAAAAAGAGCCGGGACAGGGGGAAGTAATAAAGGCCGAGTACGCCGCCCGCAGAATAGAACGATACATTTTCTATGCTCTCGCCCTGCACGGCGTTAAGCGTCATCCCCGCTTCCAGACCTGCGGTATAGCCGAGTCCTAGGAGGTTGGGCCACACAGTAGAAAGGTCGATTTCAAAACCGAGTTCTCCGCCGCCGCCCATACTGTAACGGTTATTGGTGTTGCCTGCCACGTTGCCCGCGCCCATCGGGATTGAGACAAAGAATTTCGGGTGGAAGTTGAAATCTAAAGCAACTAGCAGAGAGCAGTTAGCAATGAACAATGTTAAGAAAATGAGGAGTGAGGAATGAGAAGTGAGGAATGAGCAATATCGTTGTTTGGGGGCTTTTGCTGTGCCCGTGGTTTTAGGTGATTTCATAGTGAAACTCCTTTGCGGGTAAATTAGGTGATTGACACTAAAGCGCTACCAATAAATTTAACCTTAAATTAATCGCTAGGAAGCGGGGTTCTCGAACCTTTGGTTCGGCGGAGAGAGTTTCAAAAACTCCGTTTCGTACCCGCACGTTCCTTGCGATTATGTTTGGAATTTTCGTATTATTTGTTCAGAAAAGGAAGGGCAATATGGGCATATTTTTAATACCAAACGGCTACTTTTTGTGGCCAGATGTCTACGCTAGTAGACACGGCTACGACATAAATGTTACGGGATAATTAACCCTTTGCTTACGGCATAGACGGCGAATTTGCTTATGCTGTTAAAACAGGTTTTGTCAAGAATTGTCGCAATTATTTTTTTTACCAGCGATTCCGACATTGCCAGTTCTTTGACTACCTCGTTTCTTGATTTCCCCTGGCAGATCAGGCGGAGGACAGTAAGTTCCCTTTCCGTAAATTGTTCGGTGAAGGGCTTGTCCGACTCGCCGGGGTAAATGCCGTTTCCCTTCATGGTATTATGTATTACAAAAAGCAAATATTCTTTTCCGCTGTCTTTGTTCATAAAACTGTGTACCCCGGCTTTTCTCGCTTTAGCCGCAAAGGTTATTTCCGGCAACCCGGTCATTATGACGATTTTTATTTCTGGCATTTCTTTCCGTATCTGTGCGGCAAAATCAATGCCGTTGGAACCGTTTTTGGTCATTACGTCCATTAACACCAGATCCGGTTTTAAGTTACGGCATAATTCTGGGGCAAGGGAAGCGTCATCGGCTGTCCCGGTTACTTCCATATCGGGCTGTAAACCGATAACGTCTTTTAGCGTGTCAAGCAGCAGGGTCTGATCTTCCACTAATAAAATCTTAATCATGATTTCGCCCCCGTATCAATTCAAGAATTTTTTCGGTGTCGCCTTCGAACATTAAGTCATTAAGAGCGAAATACAGTTCACGACTCTTGTTGCTCAAGCTTGCGGCGGCTAACTCTTTAATTACCGCTTCCGCTGCTTCCCATTCATTATGTGTCAGGGCATTTTCCAGTTGCGGTAACAGTTTGCTCAGGATTTTTTGATCATCGCCGCTCTCGCGCTGTTTCCGTAACTCTGATAGGTTCTGCATTTCTTTGTAAAAACCGGGCAGCAGCTCCCGTATTTTGTGTGCGTCCTCTTGAAGGCCAGCTTCCGCTAAAACTGTGGCCTGTTCCTGCAAACCGTTCTCTATATTGAGTGATTTGATAAGCGCGGTAAACTTCTTATAGTACTCTGCGTCCGGCGCAACTCCGATTGACGAAATACCGGATACAAAGGTTTCGCGGTAATGGTTGAGCATATCAAGATGCTGTTCTTCCACAAGGGTGAGGAACAAATTGGGAATGGGTGCCCCTGATCGAGTGGGGGAGAACAAAGATTTGGGGAGCAATGTTTTTATCGTTTCGTCAAGGGCTTTCGGGTATATAGGCTTTGAAAGATAACCGTCAAAACCGTTTTCTAAATAGAACTCCCTCATTCCCCGCAGGGCGTTTGCGGTAAGGGCTACTATGGGTACTTGCTTACGTCGAACCGAAGGTTCGCAGTACCTCTGAGTTTCACCTTCGGTGAAACTCACGGGATTTTTTTTCTGTTCTTTTTCCCATCCGCGCATGATCCCGACGGTCGCAACGCCGTCCATTTCGGGCATCATGTGATCCATAAAAATTAGGTCGTAATTTTTTCTTTTAACCTTATCGATAGCCTCCTTGCCGGAAGCAGCGATATCTACAGTAAGGTCATAAGGGGCTAAGAGGCCGCGTGCTACCAGAAGGTTTGCCGTGTTGTCATCCACAACAAGAACCTGAACGCCGCCAAGACTTGGATAATCAATTGTTTCTTTTTTCCTTCCTGTCGCGTAACGGAAGTTTCGTAGGTTTTCGGCGGTTTCTTCGCCAATGACGGCATCGTCGGCAAGCCCCTGTATTATTTCAGCAGTAAAACAAGAGCCCTTGCCGTATTCGCTTTCCACGGTGATGCTGCCGCCCATCATCTGAACAATTTGTTTGGTAATGGCAAGCCCCAGGCCGGTTCCTTCAATTTTCCGCGCTGCCCCGCCTTCAATCTGGGTGTAATTTTCGAACAGTTTGCCCATATCCTCAGTGCGTATGCCGATGCCAGTATCTTTAACCGCAAAGCGCAGGATTACGGAATGGGGAAGAGTTATTTTTTCCCATGTTACGGTAAAGGTTATTGTGCCTTCTTCGGTGTATTTAATCGCGTTTGAAAGAAGGTTGTTCAGTATTTGCTTGACCCGCAGATCGTCCCCCACAAGACGCGCCGGAAAATCTCCGCCTATTTCTGTAACAAAATTTATGGGCTTTGAACCGATGCGCACTACGTTGAGGTTTACCGTGTCGTTTAACAGCGATGCTGTCTCATAAGTAACGGGACTCAATTCAAAACTTCCCGCTTCGATTTTGGAAATATCCAGAATGTCACCGATAATCCTCAAAAGTGTGGAGCCGGATTGCTGTATCTGTGCGATATTCTCCCTGCTGGAATCGGGCAGCCTTTCCCGTAACTCTATCTCCGAAAGCCCGATGACCGTATTAAGGGGCGTACGTATCTCGTGGCTCATGGTAGCAAGGAACTCGCTCTTTGCGCGTGATGCCTTGACCGCTATCCTTGTCTGCTCCTCCAATTCCAGTGTGCGCTCGCGTACAGCCGTTTCCAGGCCGGAATGTGATTGTTCCAGTTGTTTGTACATTCCGCTGAACCGGCCAGCCAGGGCGAAGGTCATCCCTATGTGAACCACAAAGTTACTGTACGGGAAAAGACTGTAGGATAAATGGAAAAACAAAATGTCAAGGATATCAAAAGCCGCGCAGAAGTAGACCGCAATGGTACCGACGATAATATTGATAATGAGCGTATTCGAAACATCATCGTTTGACCGAATTCTTTTCTTGTCAAATAAATAGAAATAGATAATATCATAAATGATAACATAGGGATAATGAATTAGAATGGTATAGATATTAAATACAACTATTACATCTTCCCGGTATTGGGCGGGAAAGAACATTTGAGTAAGGGTAAAATAAAAACTGACCGCCAAAAAAAACCATGTCGGTTTTGTTACCCTTCCCCTGCCTAAGTTTTCGATAAACATAAAGAAGAGGGGCATCATCATCATTAAAGAACCGAATTCCATGCTCAGTGTAATTTCCGAATTGGGAATCAGGTGCCTAAGCAGACCGTGCCTTGTGGCAACATACATAGAAATCAGAATCGAGTAAATTCCAAAGTAGAGGTTGAAAA
>JAIRUO010000261.1 GCA_031254385.1 Treponema sp.
ACGCCCTGGAAAACATTATTTACTTTGAGCTTCTGCGGCGCGGATTTAGCGTGGACATAGGCAAAGTCGGCGATATGGAAGTTGATTTTGTTGCGCGTAACAAAGACGAAATATGTTACTATCAAGTCGCATGGACAATCAATAGCAGCCCCGAAACTCTGGATCGCGAATACCGTCCCTTCAATGCGATCCCCGACCATTATGAGAAAACTATAATCACGATGGACAAAGATTTTGTAAATTCCATAAACGGCGTTAAAAAACGCAATGCTGTTGATTTTTTAATGAATGAAACATGATATGAAAGCAACACAGCGATCAAAGGAGCAAACAACTCCTCCCCTATTCCCCTAGTCCCAGTCCCTTTAGGCGGCATGGATGCCGCTGTATAAACGGCTTTAGCGTGGAGTTTTTACGCAGTAAAAACTCCGATCTAAAAAATCAGCAGGGACGCTGATTTTTTAGACTACTTCTTCTTCACCACCGTGTTAGCCGCCACCTTCGCGTCAACCATATTAAGCATGGCCTGGAGCCTTTCTTTTTCGATAAGGTCAATGAGCCTGGCTTCTGTATAGCGTTTGGCTTCTTCGCCAAAGGAACCGACGGTAACGCAGATTCCTTTGCCGGCTTTTACTTCTTTTAAGTGTGAATGAAAGTCCCTGACTATGAGTTCGCCTACGGAACCCTGGGTGCGTATAAAACGGAACATTATTATATCAGACCATTTTGAGGTATCGACTTCGGCAAGTATGTCAGCCCATTCGTTTTTGTGTACGGAAATATTGGAGATTTTGACCTTGGCCCCCTTATAATAGCTCATGACTATTTTTCGGCAAAGGGCCACAAAATCGCCGGACGGGGCCATTAGAAAAATCTGAAGGTTCTTGTTAGCGTTGAGTTCCTGGTATCTGCTCATGAGCGGCACTACGTCTTTGTAGTTGGGATTTTCCAGGTTTATTTCCCTTAAATATCCCAAGGCCTTGCCTATCTCGTTCTGCTTAATAAGCGTTGTAGCCAGCCTGTAACGGAGATCAAGTTTAACGTCAACCTTGATATTCTCATGGCGGAGGCCAAGTTCAAAATCCGCTATGGCTTTGTCATTTTGCCGCGCTTCGGTGTTTATTATGCCGCAAGATAGGCAAGCGCTGGCCCCCATTATAGGGTCTCCACGCAGGTGGGTATAAATACGCAAGGCCTGCTCGACCTGGTTTGCCTCGTAATAACATTCGGCTAGGGTAAAAAGGGATTCCTTGTCATCCGGCGCCAGATCAATGGCTTTGCGGATAAAGGTCATGGCTTCCTTGTTCTTCTTTAGCCTAAAATAGGAATGACCCAGGGTTCTTAAGGTTGGAGCGTCTTCCGGTTCCTGCGTTTTGGCCTGATTAAGCAGTGCAATGGCTTTTTCATAATTTTTGCGCTGAAATTCAAGGGTTCCCAGGTTATAATTCACTTCAAAATTATCCTGTTTGAGATTGCGGGCTTGAGAAAACCCCCTGTAGGACTCGTCCGACATGCCCAGTTTCATAGCCGAAAAACCATACCTAAAGGCTATGTCAAACTCATTAAGTCCTGGCCTATCCATGTCCATAAGGACAGCATAAGTCTTAAAGGCCAGATCCCAGGATTCTTCCCGGAAATAGACTTCCCCCACGGTGCTTAAGGCTTCCGGGTCTTTTGGATTCTGCTCGAGCTTTCTGCTTGCGTCTTTGAATAACCTGTCGCGGTTACCCATCTTTAACCCGCCCCCGCCGCCTTTTGACCGTCCCATTACAGTCATAACCACAAAAACTACGGCAACGAGAAACACAACTACCATCAGAATGGGAATCATGAAATCCATAGCTTATTATCGGTATAAAACCAACATTCTTCAATATATTGACAGATAGACCCATAGGGGCTTGACTAACTAAGCAACCCTCGCCTAACATTGTTTATAATTAACTAGAATTCGGCTGTTTTGCCGAAAAATAGAGATTTTTGTCCTTAGGAGAAAAAAGTGCCTGCCACTATCGGCATAAAGATTGCCAATGGGGAATTTTATTCCGTTCTGACTGAAAATTCATTTTCAAAGAAAGGGCTTATTCTTACCACTGTCCATAATAACCAGTCCAGCGTTCAAATCGACCTATACAAAAGCGTTACTAAAACTATGGCAGATGCCCTTTATATAGGAAGCCTGGTGGTGGAAAACATCAAAGCAAAGCCAAAGGGAACTCCGTCAATACAACTGAACATTTCTTCCGATCTAGAAGGAAATATTTCCGCAGATGCCTTGGATCAGGATACTTCTAACCGCAGCGGTCACCAATATTTGAATGTATCCTTAAGAACCCTTGATGATGATGTTAGGGACTACGACATTCCAGATTTTGAGGTGGAAGATGACGAATCTCCTCCTTCCGGGCTTTATGAAAAAGCCAGCGCAGTAAAAAAGGCTCAAAATGCAAAAAAACCCGGCAAAGCAAAAAAAACTGGCAAAAAAAAGTCTGTCTGGCCAGTGATTCTTATCATTTTGCTTATACTAATTGTCATAGGCGCGGTTCTCTGGTATCTCCTGAATGCAGGTATACTTACACTGCCAGATCAGTTTCAGATAAATCTGCCTTGGCAAACAGCCCAGGCACAACCGCAGGCAACTGCACCGCCTGAATCTTCAGCCGCTCCACAGGCCACCCCAGCCCAAACTTCGGCTCCGGCGACTCAGACGCCTGCTCCGGCCCAAACTCAGGCGCAGACAGCAACCCCGGCGCAAACTCCGGCCCCGGCGACTCAGACGCCTGCTCCGGTTCAAACTCAGGCGCAGACTCCAGCACCGGTGCAAACCGCAGCACCGGTGCAAACTGCCGCTGCCCCTCCGGTACAGACACCTGCTCCGACAGTATCGGCCCAGCGGGTAAGGCCGCCTGCTCCAGTGGCCTCTTACGCCGTTCCTGCTGTAATTCCCCGAGAAGGCGCAGTTTACCGCATACGCTGGGGAGATACCCTTTGGGACATAGCGGCGGCGTTTTACAAGAATCCCTGGCTCTATCCTCAGATAGCCCGTTATAACGGCATCCGCAATCCGGACCGGATTATATCGGGAACCACGATCAGAATTCCCCCACGGAACTAAGAAGAAGGGGTTAGGGGTTAGGATTTAAAATTACTAAATCCTATATCCTGAATCCTCTTTCCCCTTCATGCCTTTGTGTGTAAATTTCCGATAAATTGAATAGGATAGGTTATAATTGTTGGATTGCAAAATATCGGGATTTATAAAGGTACTGGTTCTCCTATTACTGCTTAACCTTTCCTCTTGCGGGATGGCACAGGTCTTGGGCATTTCAGGGCAGGAGGCAGCCAAACGCCTGGAGCAGGGCGATGTTGGCTTTATTTTGGATGCGGAGTTTCCAGCAGGGATTTCCGCAGCATTGTCCGCGCTTAAGCCCCTCTCCGGGGTACATCCCAATGCGGCTTTTTTTGCGGCCCTTCTGGTTGAGGCTGCGGAAGCCAAGGGTCTGCCCGGAAGCCAGGGGAAAAAAAATATACTTTTTGCACTGGCGCTGGAAGGTTCACCTCTTTCCATGCGCGAAGCTGCCGAAAAACTCATAGTCCCGGTTTTGGAAAATGAAGAATTAGCAACGGAAGTGCTAAAACTGCTAGGAAATCGCAATAACGATGCCCTTGTGAGCCTTAGGACAGCCTGCCTCTACCGTCTGAACCGTTTTGCCGAGGCAGTCAGAGCCTCCGAAAGCCAAAAAGATAAGTCTTCCTGGAATAAGGCTTTCTACCTTCTGTCTTTATGGCAGGAAACAAAAAAAACTGAACCAGGAAGCGAGAAATTCCTGGCTCTGCATGACGAAGCTCTGGCTTTTTTCCTAACTGCACCCGTGGATTCAGCCTGGCAATGGGCCTTGCGGGAATTTACGAAGGATGAAATCACGAATGGCGAATTTATTGTTTCCGAGCTTGGCCTCTTTAGCCCTGCCGAAAGGGCGGTTTTTTCCGGCAGAGCCGCAACAGCAAGGTCGCAGTTTACTCAAAGCCTGGCTTTTTTCAACAATGCTCTTGCCGGCGATATACAGCCATTCCTTCAATATCCTGAATTGTTCAGGGACTTGGGCAGGACTATACAATTTGCCGCGGCAAATGCCCGAAAAGAAGGGATAGAATTACTCAGCTCTTGGGAAGAACAAATACATACTTGCGCTATTGCGGCGCACCCTGACTTAGAGTACTTATTGCATTATTTTCTGGGAAGGATATACCGCCAGGACGGGCAGCGGGGAAGATCAACTGCGGCTTTCCAGGAAGCGCTAGAAATTGCGCCGGATCTGCTCCAGGCCGATGCCTGTATCTGGTATATGCTGACGAACACCTTGGACGAAAGAGCCGGGGCAGCGGCAGCCTTGTTTAAAACCTATATACCCCGAATGTTTTCCCTGCCCTATTTTGACGATGTCCTGGAAAGGCTTTCAAGGTTTCTGACAAGCCAGAAAGATTGGAGAACAATGGAAGAAATATTCACCCTCCTTTTGGCAAAGAACGCAAACGCCGACTCTGTTGCCCAGTATGCGTGGATTCTGGGCAGGGCTGCGGAAGAAAATTATTTCTACCCTGCAAACAGGGAAGATTTTTTTCAAATTGCCTTTGAAAGAGGAAATACATCGTTGTACTACCGGGCAATGAGCGCCTGGAAACTGGGCATTGCCTTGGTTCCGGAAATATCTCAATCATCAGGCTCCGGGAGGAATTCTTCTGTAAGTGCGGAAATGGAGTTCCTTTTGGGTTTCTTTAATTTCAATGCCGCAGATTTGGCCCTGCCCTACATACAGAAATATGAAAACTCCCTGACTATTCCTGAACTGCGGACACTGGGAACTGCGCTGGCAAATTCCGACATCATCAATGAATCCTTAAACTTTGTGTCCCGTTATATGGCCCGCGATGAATTCATTATGACCAGAGAAGATCTACTCCTATTTTTTCCTCAGCCTTTTAAGGACTTAATAGAAAGATACGCCAAAGAAGCCTCATTGGCGCCGGAACTGCTCTTTGGCCTAATCCGCACAGAAAGCTATTTTAAGGCAGACGCGGTGTCACGAGTTGGCGCTGTGGGGCTTGGCCAGCTTATGCCGGACACGGCCATGGACATGGCGAACCGCATTGCCCGGCGCACCGGAATAGATTACCGTCCCGGCGGAATTGACCTTATAGACCCGGAAGTCAACGTGCATATTTCAAGCTATTACCTGAATTACCTTATAGATTATACGGGAAGCCCCATGACAGCCCTTATTGCCTATAACGGCGGCATGGGTCGGGTACGAAGTTGGCGTGCGGCTGAACCGCGCCTGCCAGAAGACCTATTCCTCGAAACCATAGAATTTGTAGAAACCAGAGAATACGGGCGCAGGGTATTGGCTGCCGCGGCTATATACGGTTATCTCTATTATGATATGAGCATGGAAGAAGTAATTGCCGATATATATAGATAATGAATACATCCTGGCTCAAATTTTTTACCCCTAGTTCCAAAGCCCGCGCCATAGCTCTGCGGTTTTCTCTGGCTCTGGGCCTTATTGGCATCTTATTGGGCATTTCCATAATTGCGTCCCTGTTTGGAATGGGGTCTTTCTTCTCAATTATAGGCAGTTTCTTTGTCCTGCCTTACGGCGCCCTGGCCCTTCTGATTCCGGCCTACCTAATTTACGCGGCCTTTCTTCTGATAGAACCGGGATACAAACCTGATCGCATCTTCATTCTTGCGGCTATGGCAGTCCCGTTTGTTACTGCGGCGCTAGGTCTATTTGCAATCCGCGATTATAATTCTCTGGCAATAAACTTGGGATTTTTGGCAAGAGCAGGAAGAATAGGCATAGGCTTTCTAACAGTAATTATTACTGCAATGGAAATATTGCTCATCATGCTCCTCAGATCCGTCTTCTTCTTTTCTAATGAAGCTACACCGTCTTCCGGTAAGAAAAGCCGAAAGTCCCCCGAACCAAACAAAATCCTGGGATTACTGCCTGCCCCAAAATACCGAAAACTAAATGACATATATGTAGATTCCGCAGCCAGCGAATCCGGTGACGCAGAATTCTCCGTAGTAGATTCCGTCTATGTGAAATCTGCGGCCAATTGTTCTGCTGATGATGCTGATCCGCCTCCAATTGATATTGATGAAGTTGATGAACTGGAAGCCTTTGAAGATGAAGTTCCGGCTGATGAAGTTGATGAACTCGAAGTCCTTGAAACTGAAGCAACGACCAAAGACGATGATGTGGAACGTGCGCTGGCAGAAGCGTCAGCTAACGCCGCTGTCATGGCTGCGGAAGCTGCCGCAAGGCACAGCCCGGAAAAAGATACATCGCAATCCAAAGCGTCCCGGAGACGCCGCTTGCCCTACAGCATCCCTGTAGAAGGAATTCTGAACCAGTACCCTGACGGCGAATACTGGATCATTGATGATGAAACCCGGAATGCGGCTGTTACCTTAAAGGACACCCTCAAAGAATTCAACATTCAGGCTGAAGTTACGGGCATAAAAAAAGGGCCAGTCATTACCATGTTCGAGATACTCCCCGCACCCGGAGTCAAGCTTTCCCGAATCGTGAACCTCCAGGACAACATTGCCCTGCGCTTGGCTGCTTCTTCTGTGCGTATAGTTGCACCCATTCCCGGAAAACACGCGGTTGGTATCGAAGTGCCCAACGCCAAACGGAACATCGTATCATTCAGGGAAATTATCGAAGGCGAATTAGGGCAGGAAGGAAAGAGGCCGGAGATTCCCATAGTCCTGGGTAAGGACATTACCGGAGAAGCCCAAACCGTTGACCTTGCTATCATGCCCCATCTCTTAATTGCCGGAGCTACAGGTTCAGGAAAATCGGTATGCGTCAATTCCATGATCCTTTCTATACTTTACCAGAAGTCCCCTGCGGAATGTAGGTTCATCCTGATAGATCCCAAAATTGTTGAGCTCAAACTCTACAATGACATACCCCATCTTTTGACCCCGGTAATAACCGAACCCAAACGGGCTTTCCAGGCCCTTCAATACTGTATATGCGAAATGGAACGACGTTACGCCTGCCTTGATTCCATGGGGGTCAGAGACATACGAAGTTACAACAAACGCATAAAAGAACGCAACATGGCCGCAGAATTCATGCCCTATATTATAGTGGTAATTGATGAGTTTGCAGACCTAATGGCCACCACCGGAAAAGAACTTGAATCAACAGTTGCACGGTTAGCCGCCATGAGCCGAGCCATAGGTATCCATCTAGTCCTTGCTACCCAGCGGCCTTCCATCGACGTTATCACCGGACTCATTAAGGCCAATATCCCCAGCCGCATTGCCTTTATGGTTGC
>JAIRUO010000003.1 GCA_031254385.1 Treponema sp.
GACTTCGTTGCCGCAGCCTGAACCGTTGGCATAAGCGCCGGTATCTGTCATGCGGTAATAGTAGCCGGGAACGATCGCGTCAAAGGGATAGGTTCCGGTCTCGTAAGTGTGATTGTACACCACGTCCATTACAACGCGAATTCCAGCGTTATGCAGGGACTGAACCATAGCCTTGAATTCAGTTATCCTTGCGACGGGATTCCGGGGGTCGCTTGAATAAGAGCCATCGGGAACATTGTAGTGCATGGGGTCATAGCCCCAGTTGAATTTGGGGTCGCTTGACGCAGGATCGTCTACGGTCAGCTCATTTAAGGAAGCAAAATCGTAAGACGGAAGCAGATGGACATGTGTTATGCCCAGCTTGACCAGATGATCAACGCCGGTGGGAGCACCGCTGGAATTGACAGTGCCACGCTCGGTAAAGGCCAGGAACTTGCCCTTGTTCTTCATGCCCGAATTTTCGTCAATGGAAAAGTCCCGGACGTGAAGCTCGTAAATTACCGCGTCCTGCCAGGCCCCGGCTGTAAAAGGAGGCTTGCTATTAGGAGTCCAGCCAGAAGGGTTTGTGTTCGTAAGGTTTACAATTGCCATGCGCTGGCCGTTAGCGGATACAGCCCTTGCGTAGGGATCGGCAGCCCAGGTTGCGGTTCCGTCTGCAAAGGTAACGCGGTACATATAGTACTTTCCGGCAAGATCGCCTGAGACAACAGCAGACCATACGCCTGTATTGGAATCTTTAGTCATGGGGTATAGGACAGACGTTTCGTGATTGGTCACCTTGCCGGCGGCGTTGTATGTTCCGGCATTGTCATATAACGCCACGGAAATGGAGACCGCGCCGGGCGACCATACCTTAAAGCCGCTTTGGCTGCGACTGTAAGTCAGGCCCAGATCGTCCCCTCCGTAAAAAAAAGCATCGAGGATATTGCGCATTGTAATATTACACTCGGCGTAGCCACCGCTTTCATCGCGAAGCGTGTATAATTTTGAAGGATCGGTAATTCTATCACTAAGGGTAATAACCGCCTTATAGGGGCTGCCAGTCCCAGAATCATCGGATTTTCGCGAAACCCCGGCAAGCCGTCTTTGGCCATCGTATACTGCGAAGACGCTGTAATCAGCCGGTTCCCTAAGCAGGGTAAACACTACTGTATTTGAGCTGTCGGCTGCCGCAAAAAGCACTGGCGGCTCGCCTATATCCGGCTTTTCTGTATACACCGTGGGATCGTTCTGAACCAGCCAGATTTCATTGCTTTCTGTAAAGCGGTCCTGGGTTATGTCCTTTTCTGCCCAATCGTTCCCGCTTTCGCTTCTTCTGATTATCACGCCTTTCTCCTTGATCGCTGCCGCGTTTACATCAAAATAAACTTGGGTGGTAACAAAACCATACTCGTCAGGGTTTTGTATATCAAACAAATAACCTTGGCCGTTTCCGCCATAAGGCCATGACCATAGGTTCCAGCCAGTGTAATTCCCGTCAAAACGGTAATAGTGGACAGTTAGCACAAGTTCCGTATTAGGCGGCTGTACAAACTGTGCGGGCTGTTGTACAGGCTGTTCACGGTTGTTGCCGCAAGATAGTAGAACCAAGGCGAGTATAAGTGAAGTTAGCGCAGCGGCGACTTTGTTGCGGCTCTGTTTAATAAATAATTTTTTCATATTCGTCCTTTATAATTTTTTAATATTTCACACACAAAGGCACCAAGAATTATGGATAATCAGTATAGCACAAGGCCAAGGCGAAAGTAAAGCTATTATATCTTTGTGCCTTTGTATCTTTGCGCCTTTGTGTGAACTATAGCGCGGGAGGAGGCTCTTTATCCCAGGCTTCCGGTTGAGAGGACATTTCCAAATCCAAGACACCCCCGGCCATTAGCTCCTCAACCCAAAGCCATGCCCGGTCAAGTGCTTTTCCATTAAGGGCAGCTTTTTTTACATAGAAGTTTGCGGAACTAAAATTTTTGCTCCGTACTGTAAAGACCTTGTTGTTTCTTAAACGAAGGCTGCTCTCTTTTATTCCGGGACTGCCTATGAAAAGGTATGGCAACGCAGAAGCGGGAAATAGACCCAGAGTATTGCAGACATACATGCCGCTTAATCCGCCGGAATCGTCGTTCCCGCAAATCCCTCCCCTACCGGGCGCGAACATGGCATCCATTCCCAAACGGCAAAGCTCCGCTGTTCTGTCATGACGGTTTGCAAAAATATACGCATAAGGGGCTTCCATATCTGTTTCGTTGTTAAACCCTTCAAAACGGCTTAGGGCTTCACCGGCTTTCATTGCTTCCAGGTTACGGGGATCTGTGTTTTGCGTAACAGGCGGAGCACCGTACCCAAAAAAGCTGTCCAGGTTCTTTATAAAAAAATCCCGGCTGTCCGCAACACGCGCTGCTGTCTGAGGCAGAAGACGGAAACTGTAATTCCATTGGTTGCCTTCGTAAAAACGACCGCGGGCAAACATGAGTCCCGTGCTTTTATCCAGTATGTTGGACCAGTTTTCAGAATAATTAAAAAAAAGGTCGGCCTTGCCACTTAATTTTAGGGCCTTTGCCAATAGCCCGGCGGAAAAACACGCAGAGCTAAGATCCCAGGTATGTGACAGGTACGGTGTGGTAATTCCATTTTTTAAAAAATCATTATTAATAGAACGGTTAATATCCTTTTCCATGCAGTCCAGTGCAGCCGCATAATCCGCAGGCACGCCCCTGACAAACGCATCATAAACCGAATGCCAGCCTAGAGCGCGGGCTTGCATATCAGTGTCGGTATCCGGAGGATTCAGGATAAAGCAGTTGGGATAGAAGCCCAGATGACGTGCGCTTTTGATCATACTGTTCATTAATGACGCCCCTTCCTTATCATAAAGCGTAAAGATGAGGGGGAGTTGCGCCTTGTATGCATCCCACATTGTTGCCAGGTCTATCCAGCAGGACTCGTCATTCCAGTAAGGGCTGTCTCCGCTTATGTTGCAGGGCTTAACCAGGCTGTGATAAAGGCAGGAATAAAAAACGCCGCGCTGTTCAGCATCGGCATCTATTTCCACTGCCCCAAGGAGCCTATCCCATTCCGCCCTGGCCTTGTCTCTGGTATTCCCAAAACCCGAAATACAGTCGGCATTGACCTTAGCCCTTTCCTCGCCATTATAAGAAAACCCAAGGGAAAGCTCTGTTTCTCCTGCATCAAAACGTATAGCCAGCCTTCCATCTGAGAGCCTATTTATGGATTTTGCTTTGGGACAGCGCAGATAGGCCGAAAGGGGAAAGGCATACTGAATCCGTGCCGCAACATGATTATTGCCAAGTTCCAGGGACAGTAGCTTGCCAGGCGGAGCTTCACTCTTTTTTCCCCTAAATAATCCGTTCAGTTCCGGATCAATGATGATACTTCCACCACTTGACGGAAAAACAACCCTGTAACAGCAGGCCATTTTTCCTGCGGCTATGCTTACAGGAATTCCCCCTAGAGTGCAAGAATAAAAACCGGGCGAGCCTTTTTCGTTTTCCAGGGCAAACCGGGTAAAGCGTTCCGGCAGAAGCTCCCCCGCTACCGGAGTGATAATGAAATAATTGTAGTAAAAGTTAATCGCCCCTGTACCGGACTGGTGAAAATGGGAAAAACCCACTGCCTGCAGCGCTGCGGGGTCCATAATCCTATCAGGCCGGGAATGGTAATTTATCCAGTAAGGGGTATAGCCTGTAGGATACCCCCCTGTATACGGACAGACAGAAGGAGCGCCGAATGGCAGCGTTGCCCCCGGATGGGTATTGCCGGTCTGGGCCTTCAGAAAAAACCAGGTGGCCGCAACTCCCTGCGGCTGCGGTAAATCGTACTCTAAGTTGCCATGGAAAACATCGACATAGTCTGAAAAGCTCATAAATGTTCCTTAAAAAACTATACTTGAAAAATATATTATTGTAATGTATCTTAGAATAGACCTATTACAAACAGGAGCATGAACAAAAATAATGCCTAGTGCGCCAACAGGAACGACTCAGTATCTGGCAAGATTTAACGAGCAAACCATCGCTTGTAATCCCTATGCGCTGACCAAGCTGGGAATAGACCGCGCCCATTGTTCGCTTAAGATAGAAGATTATGTAATACTCTGCGTACCCTTCCAGTTGGGCTTCAAACG
>JAIRUO010000058.1 GCA_031254385.1 Treponema sp.
TTCTTTGGATTAAGAGGAGTACCAAGGCCGGCATTGACCAATATTTTCAACATCCGGTCATACTCGCCTTTGCTCCCATCGCAGACTTCCACGGAATCCGGGGTCATTAAGCTTACAGCTTCCTCAACCCATTTTTTTAATCCCGGGTGTTTTATATCTTTTACTTTCATGATAACTCCTCTTTTTTATTAAAAGATACCGGAATTATACTAAAAAAGGACTATTTCGACAAGATAGCGGGCAAGTAGCCTCCGCACATTTTTAGCCACAACGGTAATGCTCTAATCTTTTACAGGCTTCTTCTACATCGGTGCGGTGGCCAAAGGCAGAGAAGCGGATGAATGACTGGCCGGCAGGGCCAAAGCCGGAGCCGGGCGTGGTAATTACCTGGCACTTTTCAAGGATTTCCGAGAAGACTTCCCAACTGTCCCTGCCAGGAAAACAGGCCCAAATGTAGGGGGAGTTATCGCCGCCCACGCAGCTTATGCCTAGCTTTTCCAGTGCCTCTCTGATGAGTTTGGCGTTTCCCAGATAAAAGTCGCTGAGTTTGCGTATCTCTTCCATGCCCTCGCTGTCCAGGGCAGCTAGGCCGCCGGCCTGCGCGATATTGGACGCCCCGTTAAAAACAGTGCCGGAAACCCTGTTCCAGTCCGCGTTTACGCTTTCGCCGCTGCTGTACTTTAGTTCTTTAGGAACCACAGACCAGCCGAGCCTGATGCCGGTAAAGCCCGCAGGCTTGCTGAATGAATTGACTTCAATGGCGCAGCTTGCGGCCCCTTCTATTTCAAAAATAGTCTTGGGCAGATTTTTGTCTCTGATATATTCTGAGTATGCAGCGTCAAATATAATGAACGAGCCGTTTTTTTGAGCGGCCTTTACCAATGAGCCTAAAGATTCGCGGTTTGAAACAGCCCCTGTGGGGTTGTTAGGTGAACAGAAGTATATAAGGCTGTTGGCCGGGAGCAGGGAAAGATCCGGGAAATAGTTATTTTCCTTTGTGCAGGGAAGATAGGTGATGCCCTTATAGCCTGTACCTTCCCAGGCTCCGGCTGCGCCGATTAACACTGAGCCGTCCACATAAACCGGGTAAGAAGGGTCCTGTACTGCCACTGGTGTTCCTGCGCCAAAGAGAAGCTGTAGTCGACCAATGTCGCATTTAGCGCCATCGGAGATAAAGATTTCGTCAGCTTTGAATTGGCCCTTATAAAAAACCTTGGAAATTTTTTCCCGCAATTCAAGTAGCCCTTCATCTTGGTAGCCCGAATAGCCTTCTACGGTTCCGAGTTTTTTGGCGCCTTCTACCAGGCCGCTGTTTATATGTGGCAAAATGGGTTCGGTAGTATTACCTACTCCAAGGCTGATAATCCGCGCTTCCGGGTGGGCTGCCGCATATTCCCGCCGCCTCTTGGCGATTTCGGGAAATAAGTATCCAGCCTTGATATTAGCTATGCAGGGGTTTCGGTTTAACATGATGTACTCCTATTTTTCTGGATGAAATTTATCAAGATTTGTCAAATCCAAAGTGGCAAAATAATCTTCAACTGTTTCGGGGCGGCGAATTTGTAGAATTGAGCCGTCAGGACGCAGGAGCAGTTCGCCGCAGCGGAGTTTGCCGTTATAGTTAAAGCCCATGGCTCGCCCGTGAGCTCCTGCATCGTGAATCACCACAAAGTCCCCTTGCCCCGTTGCGGCTTCTGCCACGGCTGAAACTTTAGTTTCAGCGACATCTGAAACCATAGTTTCAGATGATGTTTCTATCTTTGGCAGCTTCCGCTGTATTGCGAATTTGTCGTTGTTCTCGCAAAGGCTTCCCACAACGTCGTATAAGGTATCGTGAGGGGCATTTTCCTTTCCAGGAATAGTTATGTGATGATAGGCTCCGTACAGAGCCGGTCGCATGAGGTCGGCCATGCACGCATCAAGGCCAATGTAATTCCGGTAGATTTCTTTTTTGTGAATTGCCCTGGCCACAAGCCATCCATAAGGGCCTGTTATGGGCCGCCCATATTCCGTGTGAATTTCCATGCCGCCAAGGTCGGCCTTTATTATAATTTCATCGTAGAGCTTTTTTAGTCCATTTGCCAGTTCTTCCCAACTGATGGCTTCTTCTTCGGGTCTGTAGGGAATTCCAAGGCCTCCTCCTAGATTGACAAATTCCAGATTGATGCCGCATCTGGATTTGATCTCTACAGCAAGCTCGAACAGGAGTTTTCCGGTTTCCAGATGGTAATCCAGGCCGAGTTCATTGGAGGCAACCATGGTATGAAGGCCAAACCGCGTAACGCCTTTTGCCTTGAGTAGGCTGTACCCTTCGAAAAGCTGTTCTCTGGTAAAACCGTATTTGGCTTCTTCTGGCTTGCCTATAATGGCGTTGCCTTCTTTTAGAGGTCCGGGATTGTAGCGGCAGGAAACAAGGCTGGGGAGGCCGCCATTTTTTTCCAGAGCCTTTTCCAGAAAATCAATGTGCGTAAAATCGTCAAGGTTTATAATTGCGCCTAACTTGCGGGCCTTTATATATTCATTGGCAGGGGTTTCGTTGGAAGTAAACATCAGGTCTTCGCCCTTTATCCCTGCCATATCCGCCAGGAGCAGTTCCGGTAGGCTGGAGCAATCCGCGCCCAGCCCCTCAGCAGCCAGAATTTTAAGGATATAGGGATTGGGCAGGGCTTTTACGGCAAAATGTTCTTTATATCCAGGAAAACCCGAAAAGGCGGCCAGCAAACGCCTGGCATTTTTCCGTATGGCTTCCTCATCATACAGATAGAAAGGGGTTGGGTATGTTTGGACCAGCTTTTCAAGCTGTTCTTTTGAGAGGGGAAAGCTCTTGACAATCATTGGGGTATTATAATTGAATTGATGGTAGGAGTAAACCATGGGAGCATTACCAGCCTTAAAAGAAGAACAGATCTATACTTATGCAGATTATAAGGAATGGGATCTAAAAGTGGGTGAACGCTATGAGCTTATCTATGGAGAACCCTATGCCATGGCCGGGCCGAATACTAACCATCAGGCGATTCTTGGAGAGCTATTTAGCCTATTTCATAGTTACTTAAAAGGGAAGCCCTGTCAGGTATTTCCCGCTCCTTATGATGTCCGGCTTTTTTACGAAGATGATGA
>JAIRUO010000073.1 GCA_031254385.1 Treponema sp.
AGCATCCTGCCCCACTACCCTCCTTTCCAGAACCTTTTCCAAATCTAGATATTTTTGAAGCTCTCCGCTCATCATCTTGGATACAGGTATACCAGTCCAGACAGATACCACCTGTGCAATGTCTTCTTCCTTTACCTCTTCGCGTAACAAGGGTTGGGCACTGCCTTTCTTGTCGGGTGCGGCTTTGCCTTCCATCTGATCGGTCAGGGTTTTAAGCCTTTTCTGCGCCTCCGGTATTTTGCCGTGCTTTACTTCCGCAGCCTTGGCAAGGTTCCCTTCCCTTTCATAACGGGTTTCTTCAATCTTGAGTTCTTCTATCTGCTGCTTTGTTTCCCGTATTTTTTGAACATCTTTTTTCTCGCTCTCCCAGCGGGCGTTCATGGCGTTCCGTTCTTCGGTCAAGTCGGCAATTTCTTTTTCCAGTTTCACCAAACGCTCTTGAGATGCCTTGTCTTCTTCTCTGGCAAGGGCCTGTTTTTCAATAGAAAGCTGGAGCAGTTTACGTTCCAGTTTATCCAGTTCAGTGGGACGGCTGTCCAGTTCCATCTTGAGCCTGCTGGCCGCCTCGTCCACCAGGTCAATGGCCTTGTCTGGCAGGAAGCGGCTGGTAATGTAGCGGTCAGAAAGCGTGGCCGCGGCAACCAGAGCCTCGTCCTTAATACGTACCCCGTGATGAACTTCGTAGCGTTCCTGTAGCCCTCGGAGTATGGCTACCGTATCTTCTACGCTAGGCTCCGGCGTATAGACCTGCTGGAAACGCCGTTCCAGCGCGGCATCTTTTTCAATATGCTTGCGGTATTCGTCCAGGGTCGTCGCACCTATACAGCGCAGATCCCCGCGAGCCAGGGCAGGCTTTAACAGGTTTGAAGCATCGGTTGCGCCTTCCGCAGCGCCTGCGCCCACCAGCGCATGAAGCTCGTCTATAAAGAGGATTATCTTTCCTTCTGAAGCCTGTACCTCGTGGATCACCGCCTTAAGGCGCTCTTCAAATTCACCCCGAAACTTTGCGCCCGCAACCAGGGCGCCAAGGTCCAGAGCCAAAAGCTTCTTACCCTTTAGGCCCTCGGGGACATCGCCCGCAACAATACGCCGAGCCAGGCCCTCAACAATAGCCGTCTTGCCTACACCAGGCTCGCCTATTAACACCGGGTTGTTCTTAGTACGCCGCGAGAGTACCTGCATACAGCGCCGTATTTCTTCATCTCTGCCAATGACAGGATCAAGTTTTTCTTGCCTGGCCAGGCTCGTAAGATCACGGCAGTATTTATCCAATACCCGGTACTTTTCTTCAGGGTTCTGATCGGTTATGCGGGTATTGCCGCGTACCTGTTTAAGCGCACCCAATATCGCGTTCTTTGTTATGCCAGCCTTCTTGAGCGTCTCCGCGGCCTTGCCGTCAGACGCGGAAAGCGCAATAAGTATATGCTCGGTGGAAACAAATTCATCTTTAAGGGACGATGCTTCAGTCTCCGCCTTTGCAAGAACCTTTGAAACCCCAGAAGAATAAAACACCTGGGCCGCCTCTCCAATAGCCCTTGGCTGCGCCGCGATAAGGGCTTTGGCTGCTGTAATCAGCTTGTCTGGATCGGCTCCGATCTTCTCGATGATGGGCGACACAACTCCGTCTTCCTGCTGCAGCATGGCCAAAAGCAAGTGTTCGTTTTCAATCTGGGAATTGTCGTTTTTCTGCGCTAATGATGTGGCGCTATCCAAAGCCTCCTGGGCTTTGATTGTGAGTTTTTCAAAATCCATAGTTTAGCATAGTGATATTGCACTGTTTTTTGCAAGTATATAAACCACTATGCCTGCGGAGGCTGAATAATTCACACCATTAGTTTGCTAGGTAGTCAAACAGCCTCCTTTGATGTTCGTCCAATATGTCAACGCTGTTCTGCACCCGGCTGTCTGGCCTGTACCATACAAACCTTGAGAAATAGTCCCTCCATTCTGCCGTCTTGAATTCATAGCCATGCAGGGCGAACATCGCATTTATTATCACCCTCTTGTCATAGCTGCTTAAAGTATCCAGATATCTTTTTAGACTATCATCCCGCAATCCTATTCTTGCGCACTGGATCTTAAGATCCTCCCTCCATTCATAGTTGATCAGGTAGGTTGCGGCAGGTAAAGGCCACATTGTATATTCGTATTTTACCGGGTAATTGAATTGATAATCCCAAACGATAATTGGCAGCCCAGGGTCAGCCGGAATTGGCCTTGCACCATCATTAGTCAGTTGAAGTTCAATACAGTTAGTATTGTTGTAATACCTGTAATTTTTTTTAACTTCCAACAGCCAGCCGTTAAACCGAATATGGGAATATCCGCTTCCAGAAAAATCGTAAAATATTGCTCCATCGTTTGCCTGTACCAGGCCATTTTTATTGATTATCAGATATTGAATTATTTCATTTGAATTGCATTTTACTATGACTCCGTCTGTAAATGAGAGGGTGCCGCTGGTTGAATTTAACTGCCGGCCATTATAAGGCATATAGAACAGGAAGGTCCTTGTATTATTCGTATTCAAGTCCAGATCCAGAATACTATAGCCTGCCAGCAGCCCGTTACCGTCAACAAATTGCCTCGCTATATCCAGCTCGCCTGAAAACAGGCAAAAGGAGAGGCAAACCGACATAAGGAACAAAGTTAATTTTTTCATATTTCACCTCCATATATATAAAATATACTAAATTCATGCAAAAAAGTCAAAAATAGTTAGTAAGCTGGCCGTTGTTACCAGTAAAAAAGAGATAATGCCAGTTTGTCCGGCGGTTATCTACTGTTTGATGACTTTTTAATTGCGGCAACTCCATGAACCTTATTCTTCCAGGATTATTTATATCATTTTTCTCGCCACCATAAGGATTAAGTTCATACCCATTTCCCAAATATATCGTTACGTGATGATATTTATTTCCATTATCATCAGTATAATAGTTTAGCGATCCGTAACCTTCATTACCCTCTATGGTCAAATTAGGATGCATTCTCTGGTCATGGGCATTTCGAATGGCAATAGCCTGCCCATATACTTGTATCTGCGCCCACCGTATATATCCTGAACAATCAAGACCGCCGTCTTTTTCTGGATCTTTTCCACCCCAGACATAGTTCTTTCCTAATTGCTTCATGGCTGCTTCTACTAATATTCTATCGTAATAATTCAGGAAGGATTCCCTGTCCATTGGGGAATAAAAAACAGACCCTGATTCAGATATTATAGGAACTAGATAATCATATTCATTATCACCTGATCCCTTTCCTAATATCATGGGAATTATTTGATTATAGACTCCGGTCATATTCATAGCATTAATTGACATTTTACTCATAGTATCTGCTATAAGGGAATTTCTGGCTTCTATAGATAGCGAGTCTAAGCTTCTATACTCAAATACACCGTTTTGCATAGATTGAGAAATAATGGCATTTCCAAGTAAGGCCGCGACATAAGGGGTCATTCTTTCGGCACTTATAATGCCCTTTTCCTTTCCATCCTCAAGCTCTGAGAGGGTACTCAATAAGTGCAGTTGATATCTAACGGCAGTATCGCATTCTAAACTCAAAGTATTAATCAAATCACGAATATCAAAATCCGGGCTTTTATCATTATCCCATCCCCATTTATCATATTTATTGTTGACCAATTTCCAAAATTCGTCAGTACTGTCATAAAATCCAAGAATACCTTCCATATACTCATTATTGCCAGTTTTTAAATATTTATCATAAATAATTGCTTCGGCACCCATTATGAAATCCAAGCTTAAGATGCCATAAGTGTTTACTAAATCCAGCGCTGTCTGGTTGTGCCCGTATACTGCGTTCCTCGTTTTTATTTCTTGTATTTCATCGCTTTCTATTATGCCGTTTCTGTAGGCTTCGTGGGCAAAATAAACATTCAACCCAAAGCGGCTGCCATCCTCCAATGCTTGGCTTCCAAGGTAGACGGTCTTAATACCGGTTGACTCATCATACTCGCTCCTAGTATGTATTTCATCTCTATTTTCTCTGTAAACGGTTTCGCCTGCCAAAACATCTTCATATTGTTTGCGCAAAATCTCATTGCCACAGTAAAGCGTACGGAGTTGGCTCTTATATAATCTGGAAGCTTCCGTATCTGAGGCGTATAACCTCAAATTAACTTTCCACATCTCAAGGCCTTTAATCGCACTGGATAAAGACATAAAACTGGTATCGACTCCGCCCGTTCCCAATTGCATGCCAACGCCATTTCTGCCAAAATGAAGCTCCAAAAGTCCCATATTATAATTTGTTTTACTGGTATTAAATATATCTAAGTTAAACAGATTAAGGGTAAAATCCCCTCCCATGGCATAATTAACACCTTGTCCAACCAGGCCGCCTAAAAGATTATGCAATTTATTTGCGTTGGATTTATATTCCTTATCTGAACCTTCAAGGTCAATATTTAAAATGCTTGACGTCAATGCCCCTGTAGCTGATATAAGGCTACCCTTAAGGCTACTGATTACCCCTGCGCTAAAAGATTCACTTGACCATCCCCACCCTTTGGAGTCACTATAACTGATAGCGGAAATCGCACTGTTAATTGTTCCTACGGTAATATCCTTTACCCCTGTAATAAAAACATTACCTATATCCGCAGTAAACTGTGTGATCGCTCCAGAAGAAGCAAGATTAGTCAGATTATTCGTCAGGCCATTAGCTAAAGTACCAGCCTTATAACTAATAGCATTGGTAAGTACAGACTTACCGAATTCAACGCCTGCTTCAGACCAGCTTTTATAGCCCCCAGCTACATCTGCAATGCCAAAAATTAAGTCAGT
This sequence comes from Treponema sp., assembly GCA_031254385.1. The sequence continues at coordinate 4,815 of JAIRUO010000073.1, forward strand.
CCCTATATTTAGCAGTGTAGAAACAAGAGGCATGGCTGTACCTCCTGTGGCAATAGCAGCAATAACTTGAACACCGATAGAAACAGTTGACCTAAGGCTAGGAGCATTAAACCAACTGCCGCGGGAATCCCATAAAGGCTTGTCCCAGGCAGGCATAGCTAATAATGCCAGCCCTCTTTGTTCCAGAAAATACCAATAATAATACTCTGTCAAAAGAATACCAAGTTCGCCATCGCCATAATGATTGAAGATTCCTGGCCTGCCCTCATCTATATTTGGTTTTTCATTTATATCGGGTCCATTACCAACATGAATATTAAACTCTCCGGTGGATAATGAATTACCATCAGATACGCCAAGTCCAAAGATTTGATTCGACATTTCTGATATTTCGAGCATAATACTTTCCATCAGAAACTGTACGGCAATGGAATCGAGGTATTTAATTCTGTCTTCACTCAAATCTGTATTGATATGAACAGACTCTAAAACAAAATCTCTGTAGCCTTGTACAAATGCGCTGTCTGTTATGATTGAATTAAAAAAAGTCGAGTGAACAAGAACATCTTTATGATAATCAAGGCCATAACGTCTCCAACTACCTTTTATGATGAAAAGATCATCCATCTGTTTCCGAATATTCATATTTGCTCTATCAACATTTTCTGAAAACGCTTTAATTGCCTGATCAGCGATATCTCTTAGATTAACAGCTATCCTGACTATCTCTCTTGCAGAAACATCATCTTTTGCGGTTTTTGCAAGACGCGATGCTTCAACCTGAATAAGCCCATAATTATGAGTATTACCTATTCTTAGACCACCGCGTAAAGTTGTATTAATAGTTCCCGCAATGCTATTTAATGAACTGAATATTTCATCAAGTTTATAAATCCCAGCAGAGGCAATTAAATCATCCAAGGTCTTTTGGGCCTTTAAGCTGCCATCGTAGTCTTTAATGTATATGGGATCACGGGTATCCATAGCTCTTGCCATTGATTCCCCATCATTTCCTAATAAAATCAACATAGCGTAAGAAGACATATCTTCTGCAGCGCGAGTTGCCTTTTCAACCCAGATTTCTTTGTCTTTTAATCCCTCAAGATACGCAGAGGTCCAGGCCTCACTTGTTTGGTAATACTCATTCTCAAAGGTTCTTAACCAAAGGGAATAAGCATCGGCTAATTTTATACTGTTATTCTTCCAGTCTTCGTTGCCTTTTTCAAAAATTTTAACAGACGCATCAAGCCAAGAAAGATATTTTTCTTCAAGATCATTACGTTGTATATCCCATTCAGCTTCCCTAGCCTGTAATTCTGCGTCATATCTATCAACAGTGGCTCTGTTAATTAATTGCACATAGTTATATAAAAGTTCATTATGAACCCGCTTAAACCCAGCCTCATTGCCAGAAAATAATTCCATATTTATCAAAGACAATTGTTCAATATTATTTAAATGAGTCTTTATAGAAACATTCTGATTTCCAAAGGCATTTAAGGCTGATATTTTTATCTCATCAATAGAAATGTTACCGGAAAGGTAAAAATCATACTGGCGAAGATATTCTGCTTCTACAAAAAGGTATTCATTCGAGATTTTGTTCCATATATTTTCAAATTGAGATTCTCTTTCTTTGACTATCATTTTTCTTATCTCCAGAATAAAATCAAGGGCCTGAGGAATATTTAAACTTGTTAGATCATTATTTACAGAAGCCTCTAGCCAAAAACTTTCTATTTTTTTTATTTCTGTATCGCTGAATCCTAATTTTACCAAGGCATCATTAATGTCGTTCCATGATAATCCACATTCTTTACCACCTCCATATAATGATAAAAGTAATTCAGATGATTCGTTAAATTTTTCAAAATTTAATTCCAATAAATTACTATTTGAATTAAAATTCCTATAACTTTCTGTAACACTGTTTGTAAAATAAACATACGATATCCATAAATCTAAATAAATTCTTTGAGCTTTCTTAAATGCATTTGTCCAAAACAATCCTATAACAGGTATATTTGCTTTCTTACTTAATCTTTCAAATTCTATTTTAGCATCCTCATAAGACTGAGTTAAACTTACATACTCAGACATCCTATTAAAATAATCATTATTCGACTTAAAAAGACTAAGTATTGCAAAAAATTCCAAATCTAATTTTTCCTGTTCACTAAGACCGTTCCAAGCGTTCTTATTATTTTCAGAATTTAAGGGTAAATTTTCAATTCCAAATAATATAATTGTTTTTTCATCAAAATTAATCAAAATTTGAGCTAACAGATAATCTCTAGCCATACCCCATTGAACATATTTGTCAAAATTAAAATTGTATGACTTCAACCTTTTATTCAGATCTATCAAAGCCAGTTCAAACCCAGATGCTGTCTGTGTATCATATTCTGATAAATCAGGAAAAGAAAAGAAATTATTCATATTTTCTAATTCAATTTCTACTTGCAATGGTATACTATTGTTAGGATTTTTTTCAAATACCAATCTGTCATTCTCAATTTTTATAAATTTAATTAATGTTTGAACAAGAATATTCTCTTGATTAAAGTAATCTGAGTATAAATCACCACCTAATTGCTTAAGCTGCCTTTGATATTCTTCATAAAGGTTTTTATTATTCTGCATTTCTTCATACAGCGTTTTATTTAACAATTCCACAGCTTTTATAGAAACATGGAGATCTGAATAGCTTTGAAAATACTCCATATAAGAAGTATTATATTCTTCATTTACGAATGGTCTATCTTGGATATCTATCTTATATAACTCTTTAAGAAATTCGAGAACAAGCTCTGCTCGTTTCAGTTTTTCTTGGCTTTCATGTAAATCATGCAATGTATCTTGAATACCCAAATATGCGGTACTTGCCCATCTTTTTATAGCATCCTGAATCTCGTAGTTAAATCTTGTCTCTTCCGTCAAGGAGTAAGCCCTTTTTATCTCGGCATACTGAATATCATAATTTTTAGCATAAATTGAGAAATTTTCAGCTGTTTTAAAAAATTCATCTGTCAAAATCTCAATGTTTTTCTTTTGAACTTCTATTTCATCTGAAATTCTTTCTATTTCCAATTCGAATGAACCATCCTCTCTGATCAATAGCTCAAAATTTTTCTTTAACCCATCAATTTCATTAAATAATGTATTCTCTATATATTCATAATAGTTAAATTCATTTGCCAAAATCTCTAATTCATTCAAATATATGAATAAATCATTTATATAATAATTTTCTATCCACTCCGAAAAAGGTGCGCTTATATAATTTTTTACAGTATTATAAAAATAAGCTGTAAAAAATATATCATCTTCGCAACATTTTTCATAAGCTGAATTGATAAGCGCAGTTTTTCTGATAATTAAATTCTGTAACATTTCATTATTTTTTGGATTAAAGTCTGTATTTTTTATTTTATTAATTATTGTCAATTCATAATTTAATATGAATAATTCTCTTTCTAATTTGAGAATCAATGATTTATCTATTTGATAATTATCATGATTAATCAAAAACAGATAATCCTTTTCAATTTGCATTAATTTGTCTAGTAATTCTGTTTCATTGTTAATCGTGGTAATACCAGATATTTTGAATGAAAACATTTCAATGAATGATTCTATCCAGGTCATAGCTTCATAATTAATCCATTCGGGAAGACATATTAGAACATCATCGATTAAAAATAAAAACTGTGCAGCGCTGAAGATGGGATCATTAGAATTTAATATTAGTTTATCAATAAATGAGTTTATATCTTTTGGAAGCAGTCCTCTATGATATATTCCTAGTTCGTTGTAATTTTTGAATAGAATTTGAAGTTTTTGATCTTTAATTGAATTAGTAATGACCGGATTTATTAATTCTGCGAATTTATATGCGGTTATCATTCCTTCGATAGTTTCAATTTCTGCTATATATGAATCAAGAAAGAAATCGGTAAGAGAAATAAAATTGGAAGATATAAAAAAACTGCCCAATGACATGAAATAATCAACATATTCATTTTTTAAAGCAGCTTTATTAAGTTCTGAATTTATTTCGGAGACATTTTTGTTCTGTTCAATAATTATTAAAATGGTTTCCAGTGCTTTTTCTGCCTCAGACTCATCAAAGAAGCAGAAACCAGATAATAATATAGCATTTTCTCCGGCTAATTCTCCATAAAGATAATGCCTTATAGCCTGTAGCTCTAATTCAATCTGCGCCTTTAACAGATTCAAGCTGGCATTTTCCAGATCTGCATATAATTTTGTTTCGCTAAACGACTCAATTTCAGGAGAAATAATATATTCCAGTGCTAAAATACGGTTTTGTTCTTCCCTAATTGCAAAATTTTTTGCACTAAAGCTTAGAGCTTTTATCATGGTATCGTATTTTTGGCCTATATGTAGTTTTTTTTCTTCATCGTCTGTTGTAGATAGTATATATTCTTTTTCATCTAATAATTTTTCAATGACCTTGTAGAAAACATTATCTTTAGAAATTCCAAATTCATCAGCATTATTTGGAAGTATATCATTCGTGCTGAATACTTTTATATTATTGGCAATCATTGATAATTCAGCCAGAGATTTATCAAAATATAATCCGCCTATAACCAATTCTTTAAGTAATTCCATCTTATATCCAGCTTCGTTAATCGAACCTATTTGATAAACTTTCTCCAGATACCGCATCATAATGGAATCAGGACCTGTATCATCAAGAATATTTGATATTTTCATTAGCTCAACAGAACGAATGTCAATTTCGTCCAAGTAATAGTTTTCCTTATAGATATTAATTACCGCAATAAGGCCAGTATATGATCGATTCAATTCTTCTAAAGTAGCTTCTGCCATCTGAATTTTATAAGTAGCTTCTCTCATTCTTTCCTGAATCTGTAAACTATCTGCTCCCAAGATTTTTAATGAATCCATACAGCTTTGATAATAATAAAGAGCATTATCGTACTCTGCTTTAGCTTTTTCCCATGCGACTATTCCTTCACTCTCTGTAATTCTTCCTGAAGTTAAATCTTCTGCGTAATTTAAAACTGCTTGCGCAATGACAACACGTTTGTTCCAATATCCCGCAACTGCTTGTGAGCGGAGTAGCTCTGCCTGATATCCATCAAGGAAGAAATCCTCACTTGAGACGCCTTGGGTAAGAACATCATATAATAAACCGCTTCCCATTACCATACTAAATTCATTTTCTAGAAAACTCTTGGCTTCTAGGGCTTTTGCATAATATGAATTATAAAGAAAGGTCCAGTTTTCAATCTCATTCATAATAATATTTATATTGCTAGTGTTGCTATTTGATTCTTTTGAAAGTCTGTCCTGCCAGAATTTAAGATTATTTTGTGCTTCCGAAACAACAGAAGATGCCGTTATATACATATCCGCCCATGCTCTGGCTTTTTCCACGGCAGATTCAGTTCTAACCCTACTGTCTTTGGCAAATTCCGCCTTTGCTTCAAGGATTGTTTTCTCCAATATGGCTGAAGCATCCTTAAACAATAACTCCCCGGACGTAAAAAGATTTTTTGCTTTATATTCCCATTCATGCCTAGCTTCATCAAACTGAATAAAAGCATTGTTCCAGGCATTTTCCGCCTCGTTATAATAAAAAATCGCGTTCTGTTCCCATTCAAGCCGACGTATAAAAAATCGTTCTTCAGCTTCTTCCCAAGCGCGTAGTCCCCTTTCAAATTGCTCACGATATTGCGCAAGCCATTCAGTACCTGCAAGGGCTAAATCTCCGTTCCCTGCTTCTGCGGCCTCTATTTTTGCTTCCAGAATGGCAATCCCCTCATTAGTAACGCGGAGAGCCTCTTCAATTAAACTCGATCCTATGGAAGAAGCCGCACCATCCTCGCTTTTCTTTCGTAGGCTGTATACATCGCCTAATCTACGTGCCGTAAATAATCTCTGCTCCCTAGCAATAAGGTCAGCAAGTTCATGCTGTATAGATTGAACTGCGGTTTTAGATAGATCTGTTAATTTTTTACCAAAATCACCACGCCTACTTTCATCAATATAAACAAGTAGTTCGGGAAAAAATTCTGTCAAATGCAATTCATATTTTTGGATTTCATTTTGGGAAGAACTCTCGATCTGCTTTCGCCACTGGAAAAGATCCCGTTCAAAATTGTATGAATCATCTGTGGGTCTTATAATTAACGGATCGCCTGTGTTTTCATCAAAGAGAATATTACCCTCTTCATCCGTCTTGTACAGGTATAACAAGTCGGCCCTTTCACGTTCTTTGAGGGTTTCAATAATCAAGATTTCAGAGCCCGCGCCAAAAAATCTTTTTAAGAGCCATTGGGTAAATCGATTTTCAAGTTCTCTTTCGCTCCATTCATAAAACTCTGCTGACAAAGATTCCATAAGCGCATTATCACGGTATAATTCTGGAATCATCTCTTCCCAAAGTATTCTGGCAGATTCTATTCCACGACGTGCCTCTTCTATCCACCTCTGGGGAGTTATTTCCCTATCAGCCCGATCAAAACGGTTATTGAGAATCCCCGAATCAAAACTAAAAGAGGCGGAATTCCATGAACCAGAGCTACTTTGCGAAAAAATATTCTGAATCAATACAAATGCAAAGAAAAGGCAGAAAAATTTGAAAGAGATGCGGAACATATTAGTCTCCGAAAAATAGCATTGTCTTGCTTATGCAAAACTTCTTACCCAAGCCGATGTTTCTTAAGAATAATTATTAATGAAGGAATCAAAACAAGCGAACATAAGAGCGAAGCAGCAACACCAAAAATAGTAACAAGAGAAAAACTCCTTAGCATACTGTTTCCCCCTTCAACAAGAAAAAGGAAAGGCAGTGCGGCAGAAATAGTTGTGACCCCTGTTGACAGGAGAACTGGCAAACAGCGTCTTAATACGGTGTAATAATAACTGGGGCTCCCATTGCCCCGATAATTCGCACGCCAGAATTCACCGCAAACAATAATGGAAGCTGTTACCGTCATACCACTCACCGCTACGAGTGAACAGGCTATGGCGGAATTCATTGGAGTTCCCGAAAGAACTATTAATACTACAGGAAGGGCCAGAGAAACAGGAACTGCCGATAAAACCAAAAGAGGAAATCTAAAAGATTCGTTTAATGCTGCTATAACCATATAACAAAAAAGTAGAGCAAGTATAAAACGGAAGCTAGTTCCGGAAAGAGCCTCAGCCTGGCGTATCGCTTCCGGATCAAATTCAATTACATAACCGGGAGGTAGTTCCATTTTTTCCAGAGCAGCAGCAGTTTGTTCCCTGACACGCCTGGGATCGATTATCTGAGTTCTGACAGAAAATGAAGCTACCCTGCGTCGGTCTTCTCTGCGTATAACTGAAGCTTCGCTGCCTCTTATGCTGCTGCTTAAAGAATCAAAACGTATCACATCTGTTCCGTTATTATTGTATGCCAGCAAGGGAAGACTCATAAAATCTTCGATTGAAGGCATATATTCAAAAGGCAAATCATCATTAAAACCAGAAACTCTGAGCCTGACATCAGTTTCACCTTGCTCATCAATACGCTTATATATGACTGGCCCATGAATACTGCGCCTTATCATATCCGCGGCTGCAGTGAATGATATTTTGCTTTCTGCATAGCGTTCCCGCTGAGGGACTAACGTAAGTCTGGGATTCCCGTCTTTGAAATTCAAAATAACTTCATGCACTAATGGAACTATGCTACAGAGCCCTGCGGCCTTTTCTACAAGTTCCCTGCACAGAGCATCATCCTCGCCGTAGATTTTTATCTCCCAAATACGATCTTCTTGTGTGGCCTCTGGTATATAAATAAAACCTCTGGGAATGCTTAAAGAACGTATAAGCGTTCTGACTTGGCTACTTTTTAATTTTCGCGGATCAAAGTTTACAAGAACCTGTGCTGAGCCAAGACGGGCCGAAGTCTGGACCGCCGTGATCCCATCATGATCTTTTAACGCGGTGGCCCAAGATGCAAGACGTATATCCCCTTCTTCTTTTCGGAACCCACCTTCAAATTCAACCCTGGCATATACCGAATCTTCTGCTTCCAGGTACGCAATATCTGTACCCGCATTGACAAGCATTACCAAAGCCACAATTGTAATTAAAATAGCCAATCCCGGAACCAGCAGGGGCTTTTTATAACAAGAGCGTACTGTCTTGGCAAGCAGTCGGTTTATCAAGCGCGTGATCCTGCTAATAAATAAAATCTTTTTATCTACGCCAGAAAAACTTAAATGTTTATTTGCACGAATAAACAACGGTGGTAAAATTGCTATAGAAATAACCATAGAAACAAGAGTAACCGCCCCCAGTGCCCATGCAATGCTGCCTAGTTCATCGGCTTGAGAAAATGAGGCCAGTGGGAATAAAGCGGCAATAGTTGTGGCCGCGGCAGAAATAAGAGGAATAGAAATAAGCGCCAGGGTCTTTCTCCCATTCCAGAAATCTAGTATTCCCGCGAATCCGTGCGCGGATATAAGCACCGCATCTGCTGCCGCACCTATGCCAATTGAAAGGCCAGCTAAGAGTTTTCTGTCTAAAGGAAAACCTAAACGCGAAAGAAACGCTGCTGAAATAATTGAAATAAGCGGAATTGATGCGGCACAAATCAGGCCGGGAAAAAAGCTACTGCCTTTTTTCCTAATTAAAATAAACGCTGTCAAAGCAACCAGTACGGAAGATGCCAGTGCAGCAAATAATACAGATCGAAATGTCGAAGTTTCTTCTGCGCCTCTATCCAATAAAATTTTGAATTCAAAATCATGAATCGCCAAACTGTCCATCTTTTGCTTGATTCTTCGTGAAAGAGCACTCAGATTAGTTCCAGAGGATGCGGTTATTGAAATGATCGCCGTCTTTTTCCCATCCAGCCTTGAGATGGTATCGCTCTCTCTTTCTGCTTCAATAATACGGGCTATATCCCTAAGCCTGATTGCCCCGCCATTAATAGGTATTAAGGCTTCTCCTAACGAATCAATATCTGTGTAACGATTGTCAACCGTAACCGGTATTAGCTCCCTGTCGGATCGTATGACTCCGCCAGAAAAAAAGCCGTCGTTCATTTGCAGACTTGATGCTAAGTGATAAGGACTAATGCCCAAAGCCGCAATTTTTTCCGGATCAGGCGCGATAATTATTTCTAGAATTCCTGCGCCTGATATTTCAACCTCCGCAATTCTTTCAATGCTCTCCAAAACAGGTTTTATGATGCGGTCAGGAAAATCGCTTGATGGAAAATCCCACAACGCGCCCATCCATACAGGTATACCGCTTTCATTGGACGAACTTAATTCTGGCCGCTGTGCGGAAGGAGGCAAGGTTTCGTAGACCCTTTGGGCAGCTTCCCTTACTGCATCATAGCCACGCTGGCTTTTCATATCCTGCCGAAAACGTATGTAACAGCGGACTCGGCCATTCTCGCTAAAGGTAATAATGTTATTGATTCCAGGAATAAGCGAAAGCGCGTCTTCAAGCGGAATGGCTACGCTTCGTTCCATCTCTCTAGCATCCATGCCGTAGTGTCTCTGGGTAATCATATACTCCTGATCACCTGATTCTTTTCGGGCTGTTTCTCCACTGGCAAGAATAAACAATGATAATATAATTATTGCACCGAATATGCAGAGAGAAGCTGCGGGACGGTTTAGCCATGTACGCTTAAGTTTTTTATATTCTGCCATTTTATTCGGCTCTCCTTGATTTAAGAAGAATAATAAAGACAGGCGGCAAAGCGAAAATTGTAAGCAAAGTTGATATTGTCAGTCCGCCGAGCATTGCCAGAGCCATTGATCTTTGTGAAGGGCCAGGAGACAACAATAATGGAATTAATCCAAAAACTGTTGTCAGAGCGCTAATCAACACAGGCCGGAAACGCTCAAGAGATCCTTTGTATACTGCCAAAGCAGGCTTAAATCCTTTTCCTATATTTTCGAGGCTAGCCTCGTATAATATGATTCCGTTATTCACAGCCAGTCCAAAAAGTACGATCAACCCAAGAACAGAACCTGAATCAAGTCCCATTCCGAAAAATGACAGCAAAGGCCCTGCTCCGGCCAAACCAAAAGGTATACTCAGCATAATGATCAATGGAAGCTTAAATGATTCAAATTGAGCGGCCATTGTCAAATAGAGAAGTACAATTACTAATACTAAAGTGCCGATTAGGATCAAGCGGTATCTGGAAAAAACAGATTCATCAGTTCTTATGTAAGTTCCGACATTTTTATTCAGAAAACTGCTTAACTCTTTTTCTTTTCCCGGTACTGGGATAAGATCAAGATATACTGCATCGGATCTATCCTGTCGGATAAGCGCTGCTTTAGTTTCTCTTCGCTCTACTTTTCCCAGAGAACTCAAAAAGATCGGGCTTAGATTCCTATCCTGATTTGCTGTAAAGACCAATGGCAGCGTTTCAAGGTACTGAGTATTAAGAGGAATGTTTCCCATAACCCTTATGTCCATAGGACGGCCGTCAATTTCCATTGTTCCTGCGACTATACCTTCTGTAACCGTATAAACAGCATCCGCTAATTTTGCTGCAGAGATCCCCAAAATGGCAGCGGCCTGGCGATCCGGTATGAGCCTTAATTCGGGCCTCGTTCCTGAGGGCCTAATGCTAATGCCGTCAAGAAGCTGGCCTAAAGCTGCTCTTACGGCCTTGGCTGTTTTTTCAGAATTGGATTCGACCTCATTAAGCTCTCCCTTAATCAATAAGGTAAAAGATGATGACAATCCCAATAGCTTGGTTGTTTTATCTAAAGGGTATCCTGTATAAAGCTGAACACCTGGATAATCATATTGGGAGAGAATATCTTGTATCTCTTTCCGTACTGTTTCTCTTTTAATTCCTTTATCCAAAAAACAACGGAAAAGCAGGCGTTCCCTTCGGTAATCAGGATCTGTTCTTGGATTAAGATCCTCATCCTCAGTGCCGATACTTCCATAGAAACTAGATATATTTTTTATGCCAGACAAGAATGTGGAAAATCTTATTCCTTCGGCACTAATAATCTCTGGTTTAGTCCCTGAAGGAAAATCTATAATAATTTCAATCTCCCGTACTTCTTCGAAAACAAAAAATTGAGCAGGACGACCAACAAGCAATAGAATACCAATCATACTAAAGACAAAAGCACCGGCGATTAACGGAATGGGACGGCGTAGGGTTGTTAATAGAAGGGGACTGTAAAATCTTTCAAAAGAATTACTTACAGAATCAGAATTCTGGCGGTATGAGCTTTGAACAGCTTTCTTTCTGGAAGAAAAGAGATACAATGCAGGAAGAAAGAACTGCGCGTAAATCCACCCCATTACTACCGAGGCAATTAAAGAAAGTGAAAGATCGCCAAAAAGTACACCCAAAGGGCCAGGCAAAAAAACTATGGGCAAGAAAACTACAATTGTAGTAATTGTGCCGGCAAAACTTGAAGCGGAAACAGAAGATGTTAAAGACCCAAGCGATAACGGCACGAGTTTTTCTCCAGCACTTAATCTGCGGTAAAAAAGATCAAGCACAATTACAGAAGCGTCTGACACAAGCCCTATGCCCATTGCAAGCCCGGCAAGGCTCATTGAATTTAGAGAGCGGCCACAGAGTTTTAGAAGAATCACTGCCGCAGCAGCGGAGACAGGAATAGCTAGAGCAGCAAAAAAACTTGAACGGAAATTCCTTATAAAGAAAGCAAGGATAAAAGCAACTGCTATTGCAGCTATGATAGCGGAGATCGCCAAATTTTTAATACTGTCAAGAATGGAATCAGAAGAATCCCATACAATGGAAAGTTCTATATCTCTGGAAAAATCTGCCGCGCTTTGTGTCAAGACTTTCTTTATTTCCCGTGACAATTTTACCGGATCGGCTCCGGGACGTCGGTAAATCTCCAGAGCAGTTTGTTCTTTATCTTGATAAAGAAAAAAACTTTTCTGTGTAGCTGTCTCGCTGATAATAATCCCGTAATCTGCAAGAACCAGAGGGCTGTCCGCAGTTGGGAGTATTAGCGCAGATAATTCTTCCATTGATTGGGGCCGTCCCTGACTGACCACTGTTAGTTCAAGGTCCCCTTCTCTGGCGTTTCCCGCAGGAATGTCCGCGATCTCTGGCGCAATTAAATAGGCAAAATCGTAACCGTTATATCCCCTGGAGACAATGCGTTCAGGGTTCAGCTTAATACGCGCCTCTTGTGTCTCACCGCCTCGAAGTATAACTGCCCCTACTCCATCGAGTCTTCTGAGCCGGGCTTTCATCTCATATTCCGCGATATTTCTTGCAAAACTATTGTCGCCGTTCACGGATCGGATAGCCAAAATTATATGTGGCTCATCAGCAGTATTACCAGATATTACCGATGGTTTATTTACGCCCTGCGGAAGGCCGGGGTAAACACGATCTACTGCTTCCCTGACTAAAGCCGCAGCATAAGAGGGATCAGTTCCCCAGCGGAAACTAAGGTTAATAAGAGAAACGCCGTCCCGTGAAACGCTCCTAATCCCTTCAAGCCCTTTTACAGGAGACATGGCATCTTCCATGGGAATGGTGACAGCGCTGCGAATATCAGTCGCGTTCATTCCAGGGTATAATGTTTCTATCGTAACTTGCGGAAGAAGAATTTCCGGTAGCTTATCCAAAGGCATCAAGAAAAAAGAAAGAAAGCCCCCCATAAAAATGGCAGCCATGATCATGATAACCATCACCGGACGGCGTATGCAAAAACAAATTAAATTCTTCATCCGAGCTCCTCTATTTAAGTAAAGAAATCCTAAAAGTTTCCATGCTTTTGTTTCCCCTTGCATCTTTAAGCCCGCTGTTAATACTAAATATAACCACACCGGATCTTACGTTGTTGCTTAGAAATCCCCGCATTTCAACACGGTCATAAGCTTCCCATCCTTGCACCGGTTCGGGCCAGGTAAAATTATTTATTTCAATATGGCGAGGTGAAAAGCTGATAGCACGATTTGTTATTTCCATCCGAAAAAGGTCCATCAGGGAAAATATATCTATCCGAGTATCAGGGGCAGTATCAAAATAAAATTCTACCCAGAAATCTATATTTGTAACATAAGGCAAATAAATTTCTTCAAAATCAAGTTTAAAATCGGCGTATAGATTATTGGGAGTAAAAATCTGCGGAAATTGCTCCTCAATGCATGATTTTCCTGGTGCCAGCGGAAGACGTATGCCTACAAGATAAGGAGGTTTGGAGTTTTCATTGGCAGCGCGTATCCTAAAAAACGTAAGCTCATCTGTTTCATTCCCCACTTCATCACGAATACCCGTATTCAGCTTAAACAGAAAGCTTGACTGCCATGCAGGCTTCTCCGCAAACCTAAAAATAACTGAATTTGACATACCCGGTTGAGTTTCCATAACCATAGAAGCGTAAGGTTCTACACTTAGCCTATTTTTTACGCTACCCACATCAACACGCTTGGAAAAATCTAGCCTCAATCTAAAAGACGAATCCCATTCAGCATATTCGGTTATGCCAGACCAGGGCCAGGTATCTGTTTCGATTTCGAAAGCTTCACCATTTAAATCAATAGCATAGACAGAAAGCAAGACAGGTTTTTCTTGATCGCCTTTGATGACGGTATTAACATAAAAGTAATAATCTTCTCCCATGTTTCTTCCGTTTATACAAGTAAAACCGGAGTTGATATTGACCCTGTATCTAATGCCTGTCTTCCAGGGTTCAAGCGGATGGAAAGAAGCCAGCTTACCCGTATCATCTAAACGCCAGGAACCGGTTATAGCCGGAACAAATGAAATATTAGTCGTACAGGAATTTATTGTTACAGGCTCGCAAAAACTGATTGAAATACATTCCCTTGGACCAGTAATAATACCGTCTGATGGCATGGTAGAGATTACACTTGGCCTTCCTCCAGCAGCTCTGGTTGTAAAAGACGCAAGAAATTTATTTTCCAGGGAAAGGCCTTTTTCATTCTGTGCACCTGTTCCCAAAGAAATAAGGTAATCGCGATTCTCTTCTAATGGAGAGGAAGGTACAAAAATAAGCTGCCTATCATTCCATTGAAAAGTCCCTTTTATTGGACGACCATCCTCGCTTAGCGAAAATGATTGTTCAGTTTTGACCCGGTCGCCTGAATGGGAAAGGAGCAAAGAAACAACCAGATTCTCTGCTTCATGAAAACCATTTCCAGGTGTCCAGGCAATTACCTCATAGGGAGAGCCTCTAAAAAGATCACAGGAAGCCAAAAGAAGCATTAAAAAACCATACACAAAAATATTTAGTTTTTTCATTCCTTTACCGCCTCAAAAATAAAATAAGTATCTTCTTTTAAGTAAGAGCCTTCTCCGTTACTGATTCCGTTGCGTCCTCCGGGCAAGGTCAGTTTATAATAATGAGGCAGCTCCGGTTTGCCGTTTTTAAGACCCTCCCATTCCATAAGAAGAGTATCAGGCTCAGGCACCCAATATACGAAACGTAAATCTACAGAGCTAAGGTTTTTTGGGAAAAACGGCGACAGTGAAATCCTTGGCGTTGCTTCCTGAGCACCGGCTGTCATGGGAAGGGAAAATTGTATGATAAAACGCACAACACCGCTATCTGCCTCATTAATAAAAACAGGAAAAACTCCGTTGCTTTCAGGTTCATTAATCTTTTGTTCAGGCATACCAATAAAGCTCAAAGACTTAATATTGAGGAAGGGAATATTAGAAGAAAAATAAACTATTAGGTCTTCTCCCATCTTTAGTCCGCGAGAATCTCTTGCCTCTCCGCTTATCTTCATGGTGTAATATGTTTCTGGTTCAGGATTGTTGTCTGGGATGTATACCGCATTATGCGGAGAAATAATTTCCAGGCGTCCGGGCAGAGAAGGCTCAAAACTAAAGGAGGACTTAAGTCTTTCTGGATCCATGGCCTTATTGAATTCAACGCCAATTGCCTGCCCAGGCCCAAGGCCGTAATAAAGATCTATGTCATTACGAACCCAGGAACCCCAAGAAGTATCGCCTTCTCCCTTGATCAAGGGCACTACCTTAACTACCTGTGGAAAATGACCGTCTTTATCTGTTATATAACGACCTGAAACCGCATTTGCCAAAGGAGCCCCGTCACGGCTCAAAGCCTTTTCCGAAACAGACCAGCGGTATACAGTCCAGGCAGAAAGTGCATTCTTGGGTCTAATACTCAAAATAGTGTCGTCATCTGACCACTGGAAATATTTTTCGCGGTCAATATGATAAGAGCTCTGATCAACTCCATCGCAGTTTAACGCAGCTTCAACGCTATGCCTGTCCATAGGAACCGAGAACCTAAGGCGGAGCATTATTTCTTCTGGTAAAAAAGCTTCTGTAGAAGCACCGTCAACAGGGTCAGAAGAGACAAGATACGGTAGCGGAAGTACTGCTACAGCATAGAAAGGCAGCTCGCGGTTAATAAAGATATCCCTTCCGTCCCTGGAATAGGCTGTACCGGAAATTTTTAATACGTAGCGTATGCCCTTTATCCAAGAAGAGGCAGGAGTAAAATGAAGTTCTCTTCCCTTCCATACAAGATCGCCATCAACAGTCCCAGAAGGAGAAATTATTTGCATAACGCCCTCCGCTTCTTTTTCCATCATATCTGTGTCAAATCTTAAAACCACAGGACTATTAGTATACGGGAGTATCATGTAAGGTTGTTCGGGAATTGTTGAAAACCCGATGGGTCTAAGATCAACAAAACCGCAACTGGAGAGAAACGCTAATAACAAAACAACAGGAAAAAATTTAATTAACAACCGATACATAAGTCCCATCCTGTAATGACGAATCTGGCAGTAATACTACTACTTCCCCGGCACTAAGCCCTGAAATAATTTCACGCTCATCGCCGAAAACCCGACCAAGGTTTACTAAACGCTCAGATAGTATATTGTTCCATATAGTAAATACCTTTCCCTGATTATTTTTTTTATCTGTCAATGAATGTTCGGGAATAAGATTAATAATCTGGGATTGATCCAGAGAAATTGTTATACGCGCAAACATTCCTGGCTTGAGCAGATTTTCGTCATCTGCTGACAAAATGACTCTTACTAAAAAAGTGAATGATTGAATATCTGCCTGGGGATAAACCAGATCGACTGTCCCATTATAAATTCCGCCAGTTCCGTCCATGCTGACCGATGCAGACATTCCTTTGGAAAGCTTTAAGGCTTCTGCCTCTGGAATGGAAAATACGGCGTACAGGGATCGAGTATCCATTAAGGTAAGAATCTTATCTTCCCGCTTGATCCTTTCACCTTCTTCAAAATACCTGGCCCCGACTATTCCTGTCATAGGGCTTCTTATAATAAGTGAAGATTCAAGCAGCTTGCATGACTCAAGCTCTTGCCTTGCGGATTCCAGGCTTGCCTCCGCAGCCTTTAGTTCTGCCCTTAAACCGGCAGTAGCAAAAATAATCAGAGCCTGCCGCAGTTTTTGCGCGTCTTTTGGAGCGTCAATTCCAGCAGCCAATAAATCTATTTCACGAAGCCCTATGCGGCGTATTTCCAAATCTTTTTCCATTAGAACGATCTGGGCCTCTGCAGATTCAGTCCTAAAACGACTGTCCCTTATAGATTCATCGCTGATTCCTCCAGCAGCGTATAATGATTCTTCGCTCTCTTGCTTGCGCTGCTGCTCATCAAGGGCTTTATAGGCAAGCATAAGTTCGGCCTCGGTTTTTTCGTTTTGTAAAATTCGCGCTTCGGTTGCCAATTCGCCATCTGTCAGCCTGGCACTCGCCAAATCCATGGCAGCCAGCGCGTGTGAAAATGCGCTCTCTGCCCTTAGTACCGACAAGGTTATTTGAGGATTACTAAGTATGGAAACAATGTCACCTTCTTTGACATGATCGCCTTCTCTTTTTAGTAATTTTTCCATTACGGCGTCAGACGGGGATGCAAGGTCCACCTTCTTTATAAAGGAAAGAGAACCAAAGCCCTTGACCTCATCATATATCTCCCTACTTGTTACTGCTGCGACCTTAACCTGCGGCCTATTATCATCAATAGGGCCTTCTTGTTTTTTTTCACATGATGAAGAAAACAGAACAATTAAGACCATCCAGATTAATGTCTTGTATAGATTGCTCATTACACCTCCCATTTATTAGCAGAGCTATTGATCTGCAAAAATTGCCAAACCGCCCGGAGGAAGGTCAAGGAAGCTCTCAAGTTCCCGTTCCGCCTCAAGCAGAGAAACAGCCGCTCTAACAGCCGATATTTCCCTTTCCGCATATAACAGCATGGCATCCATTAATTCCACCCTTGTGATCCTTCCCAATTCCAGCTTTAGTTCCGCAAGACGATAGCGCCCTGCTTCCAGTTCCATGGCTTCCAATGCCAGAACCCGCTTTTGATCCAGCAGCAGGCATTTTTCTATTGCCTGTTCCGCCATACGTCCTGTCAGCCTAAAAGTATTTGCATAGTTAATCTGTTCTAGATTTAGATTCAAGGCTGCCGTCTTAGCGGAAAAAGCAGAAACCGGATCTGGCAATGGCGTAGCACTGCTCTGTATTCTTGCGTTCTGATCATTCGTTCCCATACCCGCTGAACCGCCCAGGTTTCCCGATACCCAGGGAGTAGAAAATTCGATCATTATTCCTACAGACCAATTATATTTGGTCAAAGGGTATCGCTGACCGCTCAAACTAAAACTCCCTGTAAGCCTGATGGTTGGCATCCATGAGCGGCTTGCATATTTTTTTTCTATTTCCCTGCGTATTACTGCATATCTTGCAGCTAACAAGGCAGGGTTTCCGGATTCGGCTACAAGCCTGGCACTTTCTGGATTAGGCAAACTGGCTGAACGATAGATATCAATTTTTTCCGAAAGCATTGGCGGTTCTTCCAGCCCAAGCATTTCCGCCAGCCTTAACTCTGCTTCGGATAAGTCTATTTTCAATGATTTGATTTCTATATTTGCTTCGGCAATAGTAATATCTGCTATAGCCAGATCAATGGGCAGAGCCATTCCCAATTCTAGTTCACGGAGCAAAATTCTGCGCTGTTCTTCAAGGTACACATAAGCCTTTTCGCGTATATCCAGTACCATGCGGTGGAAAAGCACTTCCCTGTACGCTGATACAGCAGTCTCTCCGATTTCACGCGCCATTCTTTCAAGATTTTGAGCTGCCATATCCAGTTCCACCTTTTCAATTTTCCTGGACATGGAAATTCGTCCTCCGTCCCAAATAAGCTGATCGATGTTTATGGAATAATTCTTAATGAATGAATCAGAATTTGTCTGTGATAACCTGTCATCTTCCGATGCGCTTATGCTAAGGCGCGGAAAATACGCACGCAGTCCCCAGGCCCAAGCCCCTTCCATAAGATCCAAACGTCTTGATTCGCCGCGCAATTCTTCTGAAGCGGAAACCGCCAGATCTGCAGCAGACGCAAAATCCAATGAGGCCATAGGGTTCAAAGAAGATGAAGTTTCATCCGCCCAAACGATATATGGCAGCATTAAAAAAATAGCAAATGTAAAAACCCACATAACGAAATGTTTCATAACTTTGCCCCAAGTTCGGATATAATTGATTCAAGGGTATCTACAGACCTAAGTAGGGGGCTATTTAGAGGAAGCAACGCCCTTGCCCTTCCCAAATCTTCCAATGACGCTTTAACGTTACCATTTACCCATCTGCTTCTGGCCCTGTCCAAAAAAACCAGGGCCAATTCAGAAGATGCCTCAGCCGCCTGATCAAGATACGCTGCTGCCATGGCCTCACCTTGCGGGCCTGTATCACGCGCCATTTCTGCGGCCAGGCGCAGGGCCCTGATATTCTGAGGATCATTGCTTAGAATTTTCTCTATTATTTGTTTGGCGTCTTTTAAGTTTCCCCTTTCCCGTCCTAGCCTAGCCAGATAAAGGCCGGCCTCAGTATTGCCCGGACTTAAGGCCAGAGCACGGCGCAGGGATTTCTCAGCCTCATCATCATTACCCGCGAAATAGTGAGCCTTGCCGCGCAGCACCAGACTAGGGGCAAATGCCCTTTCTCCTAAAAGCATGGACGCGGCTTCTGTATACCGACCCTCTCTATAGACTGAAGTAGCTTTGGCATAGAGCAACAGGGTTTCTTCGTCTTGCTTGCCGGACTCGCAAGAAAGCATTAATAACCCGGTCAAACAAAAAGTAAACAGACAAAAAGCGCGAAATTTCATGGCAAGCTCCTGCTGATGTACGCAAGCCTTTCGGAAAGACGCCCCGAATTTTGAGCAGCCTGATTAAGAAAATAACTCCTAAAGTCAGGAATACCAGCCAGGGATTGCAGAGCACCCAAGGCATAATGCGTATATTTGTTGTCAGGCAGATCAAGCAATGGAAATAGATAGTCAAGAATTACCGGATCAGCTTCAGAGACAGATTTTTCAATATAGTATTCTATCTCCGCCTGGGTTCGCAGATTTTTACCATAGCCTTCCAGCCCATTTAAGCTGGCTATGATATCGCGACATTCTTTGGCAAAAGGGCCATCTGTGTTAAGGTTTATGCAATGCTCCGCATAAATCGGTGCAAGCTCACTGTTAAAAGCCCTGGCCCCCCTATACCAGTACTCTGGAAATTTATCGTAACGACCTCTAATTGCACCATAAGCACTGCGTGTAATATGATCATTACTGCCGCTTTCCAGAGAACAGACCAATAACATCCATTGATAGAAAGAATCAGGCTCATCATATTGAGGGACAGTTTCGTTTAATAATTGTGTCGCCTTACTCCATGATTCTTCGATAATGGCCATAACAGCCAGCGCTGTATTATTGACTAGAACTGCGGCAGGCGATTCTTCAGAATCAATAGAAAAAATATGTTTTATTCCTTCTAGTACCTCATCTTTAGGTGTGCCGCCGTAACTATAAATCCAGGAAAGCTCCTTATAAGCCGCAATCACCGCACCGCAGTAATCCCCTGCTTCTTCACGCAGAGCAGACTCAAAAAGGGCAAGTCCCTGGAAATAATTTCCGGATCTTTCTATCTCCGTAATCCTTTCCATTTTTTGAATAAAATCCGCAGATTCGTAATACGTTTCTGGCTGCGCCTGAGAGACAAAAGTCCAAGGCTCCTGTGTTTGCGGGGATAATACCTGGTTAACCGGATTGGTAACTGATCGTTCTGGGCCTTTAACAACTTTTCCGGCCTGACAAGAAAGGATCAGAGAAACCAATATAAATATAATAGAAAGAACTTTGAATTTCATACGACCTCCGTCCCGGCATTTCGCCGTGCCCTATATACGGGTTTAAGATGGAGGGTGCTTCTAAAAAATTGAATTTTTTTATTTTTCTCACACAAAGGCACAAAGGTACAAAGGCACGGAGAGGGAGTGGGGTGGTTTTATTGTAGGGCTTGACGTGAATATTCAACTAATTTACATTCATTACATAAATGAGAGGTTTAACTTTATGTTACAAAAAGAATTTCCAATTTTAGAGTTCGATGAGGAAAAAAACGCTTTTATCAGACCGTCTAATCTGATCCAACCAATAGAGGGTATACCAGAAAGATGTGTCCTATGTTTTTTTTCTGAAGCAATAGAAAAGATACTTACAGAATATCCTCATAAAATATTTTCCAATTTTATAGCTGAAGGAATAAATTACCCTTTATATGAATTGAATTACAAAGGCAGAAAAATTTGTTTAATTCAATCCGCTGTTGGGGCTCCTCTTGCAGCTGCTCAGATAGAGGAACTTGCAGCTATGGGCTGTAAAAAGTTTATTGCCTGCGGAATGTGCGGGGTTTTACAAAAGGAAATTGCCGTAGGGCATTTAATTATTCCAACAGCCGCTGTCAGAGATGAAGGCACATCGTATCATTATATAAAACCTTCCAGAGAAATTATTGCCAACGAGCGTATAGTACAAGTAATTGAAAATAAATTGGCGGAAGAAGAACTGCCATATATAAAGGCAAAAACATGGACAACCGATGCATATTATAGAGAAACACCCGCAAAAATTGCACAACGAAAGAATGAAGGATGTGTTACGGTTGAAATGGAAACATCAGCGTATATAGCCGCTTCACAATACAACAATGTCGAATTTGGTCAAATTCTCTGTTCTGGAGACAGCTTGGCCGGTGAAGAATGGGACAAAAGAAATTACAATAAAAGAACTGACATAAGAGAATTTGTATTAAGGCTTACACTTGATATATGCCTTGATATGTAATAGTCTGGACTTCCCCCAGTCCTTGGAAAAAGTTACTGACACCCCTGTGTCGTCCATCTTTTTAAAACCGCAGGCCCATGCCAAACCAGGGCCGAAAATTTCTGGAGAAGGGGCACGCCTGTAAGATGCAAAAACGCAAACGCCCCTGAAATCGCGAAAGCGACAAGGGCGTTTTACCAATAAAACAGCTTAATAATCAATTGTAATGCCAAATTCGCCAGTTGTGAATGGGGTCTGGGTCTGCGCAGCAACAGGCGGCGTACCTGCGGGTGTAGAAGGAAGGAGAGCCTCCGCCAGGATAACGACAGGATTAGCCGGTAAACCGTCAGTCGCGATATAACTTGCCGCTCCAGCGCTCACCATTGCAGCAGGACTGCCAGAAACTCCGCTATAAGCTACGGTCCCTTCGTTTACCGATAAGGTGAAAGTATCAAACTCAAAACTTGTTCCCCGCACAGAAGCGGTTGCGCTTGGGCTATGTACTGTAAAGTCTGCCATCGTTCCAGCAGGCGGCGCAACATCAACCCTGACTCTCCCGGCTTGCAGATCAACATTGACGGTTTCTGCCTCCTGCGAGCTTTGTATTTCGGCAAGGGACAGACGGGTCAGAGCCCGTACGGTAATAGTGGAACTGCCTATCGCAATAACGGCGGTACTCCTAAAACCTGTTGATACAATTGTATTCAGTGCGACTACATCCCCTGCTTTGGCCGGGACAAAAGTATTGGAACCGGCTAACTTCAATTCCACTTCGCCGGTCAATTCCCGAATTACCCCGGCTCCGGCCGTCTGTGCAAAAGATACGCATACAGCCGCAGTTAAAATCAAAACAACCAAAAGAAATTTTTTCATATAACCCTTCCTTATCCTTTTTTATAACAACGCTATAATAGCGGTTAATTCCATACGCCACCTGGGTTTTACATTGGGACCGGCGTTGCCCAGAGAGGGAATAAACACGCCGGCACCAAAATTAACCTGTATATCCGTATACGGGCTCCATACAAACTGCCCATATAATTCTGGCCCAAGAAAGAAGCCGGTTTCGCTGCGTACCGGCCAGGCATTGAAGGTTCCAAGATCGTTGCGTATAAAGTATGCGACATTCACGCTTGCCCCCATGACCTGGTTTATACGCGCAGTATAACCAAGCGTAAGCATCGAAATCCCCGGCAGCTTTGCATTTATTATGTTCCCGTGGAATTTGTTTGTAACAGGATTAAAAACGCCAATAATGCCGTCCGTGCCTCCGCTCGCATAACGCCCCGTCAGCGAAAGCCTGCTGTAGAAGGCTGTTGGGAGCGTCCAAAAAACGCCTAAATCCACGGCAAACGCAATATTGAATTTATCGGATTCTGCCAATTCAATGCTGCCGCCAAATTCATAAATGATATTTTTAATGGGTATGATCGCCTTTACTGTCAAATACTGGCTGTGATATGTATCATTCCCTGATAAATCCACCTGCCCCATTATCGCTGCCTTAAGGCGCATCTTTTCCATTAAAGAAGGGTGCTCCCAATCCAGGGACACAAGCAAACGCCTGGGTGCAAAATACGTATTAAAAAAATCACCGTAATCAAGAGCGGCACCATAGATATCCTTATCCGCCTCGGTCATGGTGATATTGGCGTTCTTCTTGTATAAAAGGCCAGTGTACCATACGCCAATACCAAAGCTCCCCATCGTTGAGTTATAAGAAAGACGTGCGCCGTCAAACAGCCCCGTGGAGATTAAGCCCAGAGGATCGGCATACAGCATGCGCCCGGCCATGATTCCCCAGTTGCCAAAGCTAAAGAAGATATCCGTGCGCATTAATTCAGGAACAAAGCTAAACTGCTTTCCCTTTAGTCCCAGAGTTAGTCCTGCCGACGCATGGAACTCGCCCGTATCGCCTATCAAATAAGTAAGGCTTGGCCATATATCGGCGCGGTACTCAAAGCCGTTCATTAATTTGGCGGCTTCGTTGCCTATAGCTATGCTTTGATTTAATACAAGGCCAAATTCCAAAGCATAACAAATGAAAAGTGAAAAATGAAAAATGAAAAAGGTAAGACAGGCTTTTCTCATCCTAATTCTCCAAAATGACGATTTCAACACGCCTGTTTGCCACCATTCCTTCGGTGGTCGAGTTATCCGCTGTCGGCCTGTCCGCGCCGTGAGCAATTATTGTTACATCAGAAGCATTTACAGCCCCAAGCGAAATAAGATAAGAAGCAACCGCCTCTGCCCTTTGGAGCGCAAAATCAAGCTGGCTTTCTACAGTCCCTGCCAGCGCAGAATGGCCTTCGATCTGTATCTTAGTTCCGGGTATGGTTCTTAATATAGTGGCTAGCGCATCAAGTTTCCGTCTTTCAGATTCAAGAAGCACCGCAGAGTCCGGTTGAAACATTATATTTTGCCGCGTCAGTTCTATGGCGCGTAGTCTCTGCCGATCATTTTCTGCGGCAGCGGCGGACAGGGCATTCTGCCGCGCCTGCTCATCCGCACGGGCACGTTCTTCGGCCAGGGCATTCTGCCGCGCTTGTTCATCCGCACGGGCACGTTCTTCGGCCAGGGCATTCTGCCGCGACTGTTCATCTGCACGCGCACGTTCTTCGGCTAGGGCATTCTGCCGCGCCTGCTCATCCGCACGGGCACATTCTTCGGCCAGGGCATTCTGCCGCGCCTGCTCATCTGCGCGGGCACGTTCTTCAGCCAAGGCATTCTGCCATGCCTGTTCCAGTGCAAGAAGCCTTAGCCGTTCCTTTTCTGCGGCAATGGCTTCTTCTGCTTCCCTCACCGTGAGAATTCTGCTCGTGATATAAAGCAAATATGCTCCAGATACGTTCATGGCAGGGTCTATTCTACCCTGGAGGATGTTGTTAGACTTAAGATCGCGGTAGGCGTAATGGGGGCTTTTGAACCATGAATACATGAAGCTGCCAGAAATGTCAAAAGATTGCATAAGTAAAAGCGAAACTGCATCCAGCCTTGCCGGGCTATCTGCCACCGCATTTCTTGGCAGCCATTGATGTTCCTGCGCATAACGGAAGGCTGCGTAGTGATCGGATGTAGACATTGTTTCTGACGCTTGCAGCAAAAACCACGCGGCCTGCGCGTTTGTTACCGCCCCTGTTGCAAGCAGGGTTTCGATTTCCGTTGCTGTGGATTGCGCAGAACAAATGAAAAGGGAAAAGTGAAAAATGATGAATGTTAGGCAGACTTTTTTTATTGGGGATCGGGGACCGGGGATCGGGGATCGGGGAGAATTGTTAGTGAGCATAGAGTGTTGCCCTACGCGCAGATTACTAACAACGACTCTAGTACCTAGTCCCTGTTCTCCGTTCACTTGATTTTTCATGCTGTTCCTGCTATATTATTTGGTATGGAAGCAATATACCGGCTTAATGCCAAAGACTTGGGAAGTGAATTCGTCAATTCTGTCAGAGTTGCATACCAAGACCAAAACATTGAAATAACGGTTCGGGGACAGGATGAAACCGAATACCTCCTTAGCTCTCCTGCCAACAGAGAGCATTTGGAAAAAGCGGTTGAAAATATTGAGCGGGGGGAAAATCTTATTTCTTTTGATACTATCGAACAGGCACGGCAATGTGCTGAAAAACGGGCGGCGCGTTGATCAGTTTTGAAGAATCCGCTTTTGCCGAATACCGTCAGTGGGCAAAAGAGGACAAAAATATCATTGACAAGATCGATACACTTATTACAGAGATACTGCGTGACCCTTTTCACGGAACTGGCAAGCCGGAACCGCTTAAAGGAAATCTGTCTGGATATTGGTCCCGCCGTATTACTCAGGAGCATCGTTTGGTTTATAGAGTCTTTCCCGATCATGTAATTATTGCCTCCTGCAAAAACCATTACTAATCTCCCTCCTCATTCCTCTTTCCATGTACATATCCTCAAAGAATCTCACGCAGAGGCGTGCTGTCCTGCGGACAGCTTGGACGCAAAGAAGAAGGGAAATTCAGTATTCCTCTGCGCCGCGAACCGGAGGTTCGATGTGCCTCTGCGTGAGGTCTTTCTTCATGGTGCCAGGCACCGTTGCCGTTGCGTGACCCATTCCTCATTTGTTACGGCATCACATCAATACTAAAAATCTGGTTCTGATAATCGCTCCAGCGCGCAAACCCTTTGTATGCACCAACGCTGCCATCCGGAACGTAGATTTTCAAGTCTGCATGGGTGTTAGCGAACGTTCGAAGTGGAGCAACAGACCAATCTTGACAATATAGCGTGGGCGGCGTTCCGGCCTTGCAGATTACGGTTTTAAGGCTTTGGTTAGTAGAAAAAGCTCCTTCGCCGATTGATT
>JAIRUO010000176.1 GCA_031254385.1 Treponema sp.
TTTTCCAGTGGCATAACTTGATCCAGCATTAGATTTACCAGAAGTATTGGGGTAAATACCGCCCCCTGTTCTTTGGCTGTAAAATACTGATATATATGGCTGATAACTTCCACTGGTATATGCTCAAAATTATATATATCCCAAAAGTACAACTGATTATTAGCATCAGTATCAGCTTTGACAATGTTCACTATTTTCTGTATCATTTTTTTCGTTAGTCGTTCATCTTTCTTTTCTGTTAAAATAAAAATATTGCCATTAAATTTATTTTCCAAGTGTTTTAACAGCGTTTCAATATCTTCGATTGTTCCATTTTTGAGTACTTCATAAAACGAAGTTGCATCTTTTACATATCTTGAAAAAAAGTTTTTTTCAGTATTGAAAACGCTGCGGTCTTCGAGATATTTTATAAGTAGCGTCAGTAATAATAAACGACGGGCGATTGGATTACTTTCTCCTTCTATTTCTCTGTCAGCTCGTTTTATTTTTTCAAGTAAAACATTGTGAGCTGATTTTTTGAAGTTAATATAATTTTTATTTCGCTCATCTTCCCAGAAGGTCCCATCTGCCAGCCGGGAAGCGGAGAACCGCTTGATCTGCTCAATTTGTACATTTATGTCTAGTGCGGTTGAAAGAATTGTATCAAGAGGTTGGTATTTCCAATCGGTTGCTTTTTTGGAAACAGCTTCTGCGGCGCAACTCAAAATGTCAACACTATTTTCATTTTCTACATATAAAAGCGGGACAGTTCCGTTGAGCCAAAGTGTATGGTGCAACCGGGCTAATGATTCGGTGGTTAATTTTCCTGAACTATTATCAATGATGTATGCTACTGCCTGTGAAGTTCTAACATCATCCTTTATGAAACGGCGAAAAAAAACAAAATCTATGTTACTACTGATTTTAAGAGTATCTAGGATAATTCTCTTTTCAGCATGAGGAATGTTACCAGAGGATTTTATACTTACACGGACTAAGCCCTCAAGCTCAGAGTTAGGGGATAATTTTAATTGAGATAGAATACTGCTCATTTCCTCTCCCATCTCTTACCCCACTCCTACCTTGTCAATCTCTCCCATAATCCGGGCCGTCTCCGGTCAGGGCTAGAACAATCTTCCGGTAATGCTTTAGATTAACCCTCTTTAGTATACACACAGAAAGGTGAGAGAGACAAGGCTTATCCCCACCTCATATCATCTTCCTTACTCTAAAATTTGCTACAATAATAAAAACTACTCCCACAAATATTCCGAGTAACCCGCCAATGTAACTTAAATTGTGCATATTCCCCACTACGCAGAAACTGATTTTATCAACAACTTCATTGGGGACATTGAATCTAGGCAGATTGGTTGCGCTATAATTTGAGAGGCCGTATATTAACGCAATTATTCCTGTAAGCAATGCTGTTACGCAGGCGCAGCTAAATGTCAGCATCATCACCTTAAAGTAATTTTTCCAGCCAGGAATTATTAAGCCAATTGGTATTATTATAATACCGATGACTATTCCCATCCACCATGTTGCCTTAATTCCTACAATGCCGGCTCCTAAGCGACTGTGTAACGAGTCCGGTATTTTGAATTGCTGAAATTTAAAACAGGTAAAGTATTCTGGAGAAACAGTATAGCTAATTTGATCATGCAGAAAGCCGTATATACCCGCCATACAGCAGATTATAACAAACAACAAAACAAAAACCGAAAATTTCATGTTATCCCTTGAATTCAGGTTAAGGCAAATTCCTTGAGCTGGCCAGCGGTCTTTGCGTCTACTCTGGCTTCCATCTCAATAGTTTCATCCAGATATTTTTCGGATATCACAGTGCCGCT
The DNA here is from genome assembly GCA_031254385.1 of Treponema sp. The sequence continues at coordinate 1,833 of JAIRUO010000176.1, forward strand.
ACGGTGGAGCAGGGCAGCCAAATCCGTGCGCGTCTGGGGGAAGGAATAACGCCGTACCTCGCCGGAGAGCATGGACTCCATGCAGGCAAGGAGTTCGGGAAGGCCCACTCCGGTGACTGCGGAAACAGCAATTGTGGGGGTTTCGTTATTTTTGTTCATTTTGGATTCACGGGCTTCAACGGGAATTTCTGTTTTGTCAATTTTATTGAAAACATCAATCCTTGGAATTTCGGCGGCACCTAAATCAGCCAGTACCGATAGTGTTGTTTTATACTGGCTCTCCCAGTCGGGTTCGGATGCATCCACTACATTAATTATCAGGTCAGAAAGGCTGGCTTCTTCTAATGTTGACTGAAACGCTTTTACCAGGGAATGAGGCAGACGGCGTATAAAGCCAACCGTATCCGTCAGCAGCACAGGGAGGCCGCCGGGCAGTTCCAGCCTACGGGAAGTTGAATCAAGAGTCGCAAAAAGTTTGTCCTCTGCCAATACCCCTGCATCGGTAAGGACATTAAGGATAGATGACTTTCCGGCGTTGGTATAACCTACAAGGGCTGCAACAGGAACTTGCTGTTTCCGGCGCTGTTTGCGCTGGGTTTCGCGCTGCTGTCGGACTTCTTCCAGTTCCTCTTCCAGACGCTGAATACGCTTTTCCACGTTGCGTCTATCTGTTTCAAGGCGGGTCTCGCCGGAGCCACGGGTTCCGTAACGGCCACCGCGCTGGCGGTTAAGGTCGATGTATTTGTGCTGGAGTCTGGGCAGGGAATAGACTAGTTCAGCCAATTCGGTTTGGAGCGCAGCTTCTCTGGTTTTAGCTTTGCTCGAAAATATCTGGATAATGAGTTCCTGCCTGTCCATGACAGAAAGGCCGGATAGTTCTTCCCAGTTTCTTTGCTGGGAAGGGCTGATTTCCCGGTCGAAAATAAGACATTCCGCGCCTACAGATTTTGCTTTTTCCGCAATTTCAGCGGCTTTGCCGGTTCCCATGCCGTATTGGGCATGCTTTTCCCGAATATTGACGATTTCTTTGGCAATTACCTCCAGACCCAGGCTTTGAGCCAGGCTGTCCAGTTCGCGGAGCAGGGATTCGCTTTCGTTTTTTGAGTTTCTGGATTCCCGTATGCCCGCCAAAAAGACCTTTGGAGGCATTTCTTCATTATTAATGGGTTCTTTCATATTTCATTTATAGCATAGATGACTAATTTATATAGGACGCTAATATAGGACACTTGAGTTTTTCAGCAATAATATTCTATTCTATATATGTGACAATGTCTCAAAAAGCTGCCTTAAGTTTACTTATCTCAGTCCTGCTTTTTGCAGTATTCTCTGTATTGGCTTTTACAGGGCTTTTTGATTTTTTTGAGATACGGTTTTATAACCCTTCCATTACTTCATCTTTATCTAAAGAATTAAACAGGGATGCCCAATCCCTAGAAAATTACTTAAATTATCTGCAAACCCGGTTTGAGGCTGCTGTGGCTGAGGGATCAGTAAAACGCAGTTTTCTTTCAAATCAAAGTACAGAAGATATTTTTAACCGCTCATGGTATTTTGGTATCCTTCAGGAATCTATTCCTGGGCTTCAATGGATACGCTTAATAGATACAGGGGGAGTACGGATACATTATTCAAGCAATGCCCAGGATGTAACGCAACAGGACAGGCTCTCAGTATCCTACCGCAATTACAACAGTATTCCTGGAGTTCCGCCTTATGAATCTATCGCATCAGAAGACAGGGGAAGGGGCAGGCTCATTCTGGATGAAGATTTAGACAGGGTTTTTATTTCTCTGCCCTCTTATGATTCCTATGACGTTTTCCGGGGAACCGCCCTCTTTTCGATTTCGACCAGGGCTTTAGCGGAACAGCTTATAAGGGAGGAAAGGCTAAAAGCCGGAGATGATATTTCGATTATTTCAAATCCCCAGGGGTTTTTAATCGGGAAGCCTACATCTTCCGGCAACTCCCTGTCTTCTCTAGTCGCTTCCCTTTGGAATGACGGAATTCTTACCCTTACCACTATAAATTCAGAAGAGACAATGGCGCTCCTTTCGGTAAAAACCAGCCGAGGCTTCTATGTGGGCCGCCTTGTTAGCGAGACTGTTTTTTCCTTTCCAGAGTCAATGAAAGTTATGCTCCTGGTTACCTTTTTCCTTACGGTCTTTCTTACCGTTTTCCTGATCTTTAGCCTTCGGCAGGATCCGTTTGTCATAGTTCAGAATCGGCTAAAACAGCTTCAGATTTCCCTTATCGAACAATACTATGAACAGAAGGGAGCTATGGACTGGGGCCGCTGGGGCCGGGAACTTGGACAGCGCCGCGAGGAAATCCGGAATGAACTAAAAAAGGGAATCAAGGACATTGAGAAAAACAAGAAAGTGAAGAACGATATTGACGTTCTTATTGATAAATCCTGGGATGAACTATTAGCCATAATATCCGGCCATCGTGAAAGCAGCAGTCTTGCGGACAAGCCAAAGACCTCCAAAGCAGAAGCGGTTCAGGCAGAAGAACCTGCAGAAGCTGAAGAACTTGATGTTGTGGTAGAAGTTGAAGAGGTTGAAGATGGAAAAATAATAGCAAATGCAAGAGATATAGAAGACGCAGAGGCTGTGGAAGAACTGGAAGAGGCTGAACTTGTTGAGGATTTAGAAGAAGCCGAACTTGTAGAAGAACTTGAAGAACTAGAAGAAGTTGAATCCGAAGAAGATACCAATGAGAATCCGCCGGACGCTAACGCAATAGAGTCCGAGGATTAACCGTAACGCCGTTTTTATAAACAGTAAAATGCAAATGATTTCCGGTACTCTTTCCGGTTGAACCCATCAGCCCAATACGCTCTCCGGTAACCACATAAGCACCGGACTTAACAGAAATGGAACTTAGATGACCATACAAAGTGCTGTACCCCGAATGATGCGAAATAACTACATAATTTCCAAAAGTATCATTATAACTTGCGGTTATTACCCGGCCTGACATGGCAGCCCGTATTACAGTTCCGTAAGCGCCGCCTATGTCTATGCCGGTGTGGAAGGTACGTACTCCCTCAAATGGGTCTATCCTGTACCCATAAGGAGAAGTTATATAGCCTGTTACTGGCCACATAAAAAGGTCGCCGTTTATTTCCTGGAGTTCGGTCGAACCCATACGGGCACCAGGGATAAACAAGACCGTCTTGTACGCAGTGGAATCGCCGAATAACTCATTGACAATTTTTATTGCTTCCTCATCAACGCTATATTTTTCGGCAATCGCAGAAAGGGTATCGCTGCTATTTACTTCATGATAAATTCCGTCCTGATTTGGAATCTTAAGAATTTGATTAATCTGAAGCTGCCGGGAATTCTTGATGGCGTTTACCGAAAGAAGCGTATCTTGATTAAGTCCTTTACTTAAGGCTATGGCGCTGATGGTATCGCCTTGTATTACTTTATACGTATCATATAAGAGAATCCGGGGCCTAAAAAACAGCTCTGGTTCTGGAACTACTACGATCTCCCAATCGATTTCTTCTGTATCTGGCTCTGCGGCAATTTGTTCAGAAAATGGGCCACCTATGCCGTTTTCTGTTTCAAGGCTTTTCCAGTCCACAATAGACAAGGCAGGAATTAAGGGCAGGGATAAGGTATAAACCAAAATGAGGAGGAGCATGAATCTAAAAGGGAAAAGTTCCTTTTCTGTATTCAACCCTCATTTCTCCTTTTATTTTAATAATCGGATATGAAGCACAGTCTTATGATATAAAATCAATAAGGCCGCCTAGTAGTTCCCGGCTTTCTAAAGGAACAGTTTCAATAAAAATAGTACGGCTTTCCCGTATAAATTCCATCCCCTTATTTTGGGCTTCTTCCAAAACGCCCGATGTTTCAAGAGCCTTTATCAGTTCTTCAAGCTCTGCTGCATCGGTTCCTGTTGTCCGCGCTGCTTTGAAGCAAGAGGCGGCAAAGTCCCGTTTTTCTGGGTAACGGTGCAGATAAAGCAGGATAGGTAAGCTTTTTTTGCCTTCAACGATGTCATCCCCCCGTTTTTTCCCAGGAATTCCGCTACTAAGGTTTTTTACATCATCTAGAATCTGGAACCCCACGCCTAGTTTTTCCGCCCCCTGTCCGAGTTTTTCCGCCAGATTATTCATCATATCCCTGTCAAGAGAATTTGTACTATACCCGGCGCAATAAACCCCCAGTACCGCAGCCATCCGCGCAAGACAGCCGGTCTTGAGGCTGCACATTTTTTTGTACTCCGCAAACTTGGGCAGGGAATTAAAATCCCTGTGCCATGCAATGTCCATTGCTTGCCCCAGGTGCAGTCGCCTTAAATATACCGCCCAGAGGGCATGGATATGGTTTTTTTGCTCTTCGGAAAAAGCGGAATTTGAAAGACAGGCCAGGGGAAGCAAGTACAGGAAGGTTCCGCTGTTAATGGCAGTATCATTGCCGTAAAGCAAATGCACTGCCGGCTTCCCCCGGCGTTCATCGGAAT
>JAIRUO010000204.1 GCA_031254385.1 Treponema sp.
GCAAGGGGGATTCTTTGTTTATTTGCGGCTAATGCGGCTGCCTTGAAAATTTCATTTACTTTTTCTTGCGAAAAAGAGGCAAAATCTTTCTGCGCTTTGCGGACTTCTGCCAGTCTGGCAATCAGGTCATCGACACTCTCTATGGGCTTAAGTTTTTTTATCGAATTATCCATTTATAAAACCACCTTGTTCTTGGCAAACATATCTGCTTATACGATAGTATAGCATTTTCCCGGTTTTTTGTCTAGCCAAAGGTACGTATGCCGTTTTTATGCCCCTTGACATTCTGTATTTCCCTGTTATTATAAAAGGACGATTACTGGTCATAAGCAACACCGCAGTGTTGCCTGTGATAATAGGGAATCAGGTGTAAATCCTGAACAGTCCTGCTGCCGTGATGACGGAGTTTTCCAGGTGCGCAAGCAAACCACTGCCTGACCACATATTTGTGGTCGGACGGGAAGGTCTGGCAAATGAAGAAGTCTAAGTCGAAAGACCTGCCAGTGTATCAATTACCAAGCCTCACAGGATATGGGACTTTGTATGGAAACATTCAAAACTGCATGTATTATTATTGCTGCGTTCACGCTAGATTGTATCATAGGTGATCCGCAGAACCCTTTTCATCCCATGCGGCTCATCGGTAAGGGCATAAACCTTGGTATCGGAGCTTATAGGAAAGCCAGTATAAGGAACCCTGTAGTTCAGTTTATCGCAGGGCTCATTTTATCGTTAATAATCATATTTCTTTCTTATGTAGTCATAAAGTTACTCACCTGGGGTTTTTATCGCATAAATTATTTTATCGGTATGGCTGTAGAAGCTGTTATATGCTACTTCCTTATAGCGGCGAAAGCATTGAAGGACGAAAGCATGAAGGTTTACAGCAGCCTGACCGCCGGGGATATAGAAGCTGCGAGAAAAAATCTTTCGTTTATAGTCGGGAGGGATACCCAAAACCTGAACCAGCCATCAATAGTAAAAGCCGCTGTGGAAACGGTGGCAGAAAATCTTTCTGACGGCGTTATTGCGCCCCTGATTTTTATACTTATCGGCGGTGCGCCTCTGGGCATGGCGTACAAGGCGATCAATACGCTAGATTCCATGATAGGTTACAGGAATGATGAGTTTGAATATTTTGGCAAATTCGCAGCGCGGCTTGACGATATTGTAAATTTCATCCCGTCAAGGATTTCTGCGCTGCTGATGCTATTGGGAAGCGTTTTTAACGGCATGGACACAAAGATGGCCTTTCGGATTTACATACGCGACAGATACAAACACAAAAGCCCTAATTCGGCACAGACTGAATCGGTTTGCGCCGGAGCCCTGGGCCTGTGTCTTGGCGGCGATAATTATTATCACGGGGTGCTTGTTCACAAGCCTGGTATTGGAGACGGCATATATGAACCAGAGCCTAAGCACATAATCGCAGCGAACAGGCTAATGTACAGCGCGGCGTTTTGCGCCGTTGTTTTATTGGCGGCACTTAGTGTTGCGATTGCAGTTTTGAGAGGCCGCATTTATGTATAAGTACAGCCACGGCGGAAACGCCGTTTTTGAATTAGGCAAGGCGGACATTATCGACTTATCCGCCAACATAAACCCTCTGGGTATGCCAGAAGGCGTAAAGGAAGCGATTATCCTGAGTATACCGGATTGCGATCATTACCCCGACAACTTTTCAACAGAGCTGCGGAAAAAAATTGCAGCCTATGAAGGCATAGACCCTGACTGGATTTTTTGCGGCAACGGCGCATCAGACATTATTTTTAGACTACCGATGGCTGTACAGGCTAAAAAGGTACTGACCGCTGCTCCGTCTTTTTTGGATTACGAAAGAGCCGCCGTCTCCTGCGGCGCAACGCTTATTCGCCATATATTATTGCCGGATAATGGGTTTACGTTAGACAAAACTTTTATTGAAGCGGTTCAGCGTGAAAAGCCAGAATTGATTTTTTTATGCAACCCGAACAATCCAACGGGATTACTCACAGAAAGATGGCTCATTGCGGAATTGCTGGAATGTTGTCAAAGAATACGCTCAAGGGTAGTTATTGACGAATGTTTTCTGGATTTCGCCGAATATGCGGATACCATTACCAGCAAGGTTTTTCTCGGCAGCTATAAAAACCTCATCATATTAAAATCCTTTACAAAGCTGTTCGCCCTTCCGGGTATACGCCTGGGATATGCCTTATGTGCAGACAGAGAAGTTACGCAAAATCTTCACTTTTATGGAGCTGATTGGCCGGTTTCAAATTTGTCTCAAGTAGCGGGTGTGGCGGCCCTTGTGGGGGCGGAGACCTTTATCAAAAAAACAACAGAATATGTAACAAAAGAGAGAAGCGTTATGCAAAATAAACTGCGTCTGCTTGGGTACAAGGTCTTTGACTCCAAAGCTAACTATGTGTTCTTTCAAAATCCATATCCTTTTGATCTGCGAGAAGAACTCAACAGACATGGCTTTAGAATCCGCTCCTGTGAAAACTTTCCTAGTCTGGATAACAGCTACTATCGTATCGCAGTGTCAAAGGCGGAGAACAATATCAGTTTGTTATCCGCTGTTGAGGTTATAACAGAAAAGGGAGTAGGGACGGAATGAAAGAGTTAAGAACAGGCGTAACAACTGGTTTGTGCGCGGCAGCAGCGGCTAAGGCAGCAGCCATGATGCTCTTATCTCCCGATGCAGTCAAAATCGTTACGGTGAAAACAAAAACCAATGCGTTAGTTACCTTTGACGTGCTGGATATAACACTGGAAAACGGTATTGTAAAATGCGCAGTCCAGAAAGATGCCGGGGATGATCCTGATATAACAAACGAACTAAAAATATTTGCTGAAGTTTCCAAAACAGATGCGGATGGCATAGAGGTCGATGGCGGCGAGGGCATAGGGCGCGTTACTAAACCCGGCTTAAAGGTAGCAGTCGGGAAAGCAGCAATCAACCCTGTCCCTATGGAAATGATTTGTTCGGCAATTGCGGAGGCCTGCGCTTTGTTTTCTTATACAGGTGGCATCAGGGCGATAATTTCTATACCCGGTGGAGCAGATATCGCAAAAAGGACTATGAA
>JAIRUO010000094.1 GCA_031254385.1 Treponema sp.
AAATCTTGAAGGTGGGAAATCCCTCGCCCTTTCCGCCCTTCAAGCCATCTGACTACGGTTAGGTTTTTATTTTGAGGCAACCGGTCATTAGGGTTAGATTTTATTTTGAGGCATCACGTAAATTATGCATAAATTTGTAAAAATTTTATTAATCCAGGGGCATCATGGACATTTTTTATTTATATTTTTGAGATATTTGAGATATGTTGATAATGCCGTATAATACTCCAATACATAGCCCTCTGGGTACGCTGGCCTTGGCCTATTTTTCCATACTGTTAATTCTGCCGATAATAAATTATGCTGAGGAAAAATCTCAAGGAGGCTATATCCAAATCCGGCAAGTATGTAAAAGAGATTGCCTCAATTTCCAAGGTCAACAAAAGAACCATTGACAAATGGTTAGGGGTAGAGAAAATAAAGCCCAATGTTGAAGATATATACAAAGTATGTTCCGCCCTCGATATTACGGTTGAATGGCTGCTTACCGGAGAGGATGATAAGAAGTTCCGTTTGAATCCGGACGAGCAGAAGCTGCTTATAAAATACCGCAAAATAGATGACCAGGGACGGTATGAAATAGACACCCTGCTTAGCGCAAAACTTAGGAAAAAATAATACGCTAATTTTAGTATTTTAATTGAATAGTAGTACCAATAAAAGAGTAAAAAATTTTTTGAAAAAGGGGTTGACATTGGGATCTGGGAACATTGTTCTAAAGATGAATTTTTGATATACTTATGAGTATCAATGTTTCTGTACATAGATACAAGGAAGGTAGGTTAGGATGTCCGGTGTAATGAATATCGCCCCGAAAAAGGCTTCTGCAGAAGCTCATAAAATTATTTCTCAACTGTGGGATGGATTCTTTGATAATTATATGGCCTTCAAAGACGGGGTAATGAAAATTGAGGATGAGCCAAAATACAAAGTCTTCGATGCTCCAGGCCCTTTGCAGTATAGAGCATTTGTCATGTTCTTTGATTTTATCGAAGGCGGAGCGGATTGGGTTTGGAGTCAGCGGGATAATATGTACATGCATGATTTATATGACATGGAAAGGTACGGACCTCCCGCCATACTTGAATATCTGAAAAACCTGAATTCCCCAGCCTGTTATAATTGCACAGGCCAGACAATTATCATGGTATCAGGCACATTCTGGCGCGTACATTTGACGACTGGTAAAAAAATTGTTTCTTTTTTTTATAATTTAAGCGCAAACGGTGCCAATGTGCAGATACTAACGCAGGCAAAGAATGAAGAATCTCATGCATCGGCAATATCACAGTTCAGGATGGAAAATTACATGCCTATCTCTAATCTAGACGAGCGGAGGCCCATTCATTTTATACTGGCTGGCGAAGATTATCTCTATTTTGAATTTCCGCATACGGAGAGTACCGAGTTTAGACATAATATGTTTCTGGATTTGAATACCATACCGTTTAAAAAAGGAATAGAAAAAAGCCATCTGCTACGTTTCTTCAACGATATAATTAAAGGGACGGTGTAAATTGTATTGCGTTTTTCTTGAAACCCGAAATGATACGTTCCTTTCAAGCATAATAAAGGCTTTTTGTGAAAAAATAGTGAGAGACATTATTTTTGTTTGTAAAAAAAGAAAAGGATTGTTTGTTGATTCTAGCGGTTTCTTTGATCCTGAAGTTACAAAAAAACAGTTACCAGCACTCAAAAATGCGGTGCGTTTCTTAAACTGTAGCAGGCTTCTCAAGGTCAAGTGTACAATTAAAGAATGTGAAGCCGATCATATAACAGCTCTTTCCTCAGGCCAGCTTGTGCTCTTTCAAAGTGGAATGAGAGATGCAAAGACCACAATAATGGCTGAAATGGCTAAAAAAAATAACGGTCTTAATGAAAAGGAGCGAGCGGCGTGTCAAATGCTATTCAACTCACACCTTCTCGCAGATGTACAACAAGTTGAGGAACTCAAGTTTAAGGGTAGAAATCCTGACGAGAATGTGCGTCTGCATGCAAAAAACGCCGCCAAAATGAGAGACAAAGCTGATGATTTTGTATATGTCCGCTCAAAGGATCCTAGCGATTTCGCTGACTTTGATGATTATACAGATCTTCCGGTTGTAACGCCCTGTGACAATCTTCAGGCAATACCATAGGCGATGCAATATGTTTTTGTTGAAACCGGAAACGAATCGTTTTTTTTGCATATTACAAATATTTTTTGCGAAAAAATTATACGATCCATCATTAACCTTTATAAAGGCGAAGCTTTTACTCATCCAGGCGGAATGATAGATCATGAATTAATAAGGGAATATATTACACTACATGGAAACGAGTTATGTTTTATGAACTGCGGTCTTTTTCCCTCTATCAACTGTTGCAATGAGAGGTGTAGAGCTCACCATATAACCGTGCTTACGTCAAACCAGATTAGGATCATTGAGGAATCATTTGCAAATAAGATAAGGGTTCAATATAGAAATATGCATCTATTCAATCTCAGGGATCGGCTCAATCTTCAAAGAATATTTCAAGCGCATGAAACCGTCGGCATACAGCAGGTAGAAGAGATTCAAGCAGGAAACAGTACGGATCACAATAAATTTCTGTGCTTGTATATTAAGAAGACTAATAAATTAAAGAAGAACCCCGAAAGTTTTGTATATGTCCGTGCCCAAACCCAGAGTGATTTTGATTACTTTATCAGTAATACAGAGTTACAAAATATAGTACCATGCGATAATCTTCAGTTTATTTAATGTTTTAAATCCCCATTCGCACCCCCGCGCTTTCCGCATGAAAAGCCAAGCCCTCTGCCCTGGCAATGATTTCCGCCGCTTCCATGGCCGCAGCGTATCCCGCGCCATTTCCACAGCGCAACGTGGTCTGGGTCTTGAGGAAGTGCCGCACGCCAAGGCCGCCTGTAAAACGGGCACTTCCCAATGTAGGCAAAGTGTGGTTAAGGCCAGAAGAATAATCGCCAAGAACCTCAGCGGATAATGCGCCAATAAAAAGCGACCCGTAATTTTTAAGCGCGTTAATCCATGCCGCCGCATCGGAGACCTGAAGCTCCAGATGTTCCGGCGCAATGGCATTGGCAATTCTTTGAGCTTCTTCCCTATCTTTATAAATGATGATAACGCCGCCCGTATCCAGTGATGCCCGTGCAATTGCCCTGCCGTTCTCCCCCCCGTTATCTGCTATAGCCTGCTTTTCAAGCCGCGCCTTAATGGTTTGCGCAAGACTATCCGCCGCAGCCCGGTCTGGAACCAGAGCCCTGGCCCTTGCGTCAGGATCATGCTCTGCCTGTGCCAGCATATCCGCAGCAGCCAAATCGGGGGCTGTATTCTCATCCGCAATAACAAGAATGTCAGAAGGGCCAGCGACTAGATCAATGCCACATTCTCCAAAAAGATAACGCTTCGCAGCGGCCACATATTTGTTCCCCGGCCCTGCCACCACATCACAGCGCGGAACCGTTTCCGTCCCCAAAGCCAGCGCCGCAATAGCCTGAGCGCCCCCCATAGAAAAAACGCGGAACCCCTTTCCCAGTTGCCCGCAAATTTCCGTTGCTATCCCCGCCGCAGCCAGTATGCGCATATCTGGCAGCCCTCCTGCTACATCCCCAGGAGGCGACGCGTCCACTGGAGGCGAGGCAAGACATACTTCCTTTACGCCCGCACAAAAAGCCGGAACCAGGCACATGATCGCGCTAGAAATCAGTGGAAACCGACCCCCCGGCACATAAACAGCCGCCCGCTCAACAGGGATCACCTTCTGTCCTGTAAAAAGGCCCGGCGCATTTTCCACCTCAAAATCCCCAAATTGCTCCCGCTGTTTAAGTGAAAAGCGCCGTATATTTTCCGCACAAAGTCTCAATGCCTTTACCAGCTCTGGATCTGTCTTATCAATATCGTGTAGCGCATCACGCACCACGGACACAGGAACCTCCAATTTTTCCGGCGATATCTTATCCCACTTTGAAGCGTAAAATCTAACCGCCTTATCGCCCTCCGCACGGACTCTTTCTATTACTTCTTTCACAGCAATCTGCACGGCTGCGTCCTCTTTATTGACCGGATTATTTTTCCAATATTCATCAAAGTCCTTGCTATCTATGATTTTCATATTTGCTCCTTTATGGTGTCAGTCACCATACGTGTTAACTTTAATCGGAATTTATTCACGCAGAGACGCAGAGAAGGGAAGAAAGGAAAAACCATTCTTATCTCCGCGCCTTTGCGTCTCTGCGCGAGGTCATCTTCATTCTTCTTTCCTCAAAGCCCATTAACAATTCTTTCTATCCCCTCCTTCATTAATGCTGTCCCAAAATTTAGGATGTAACCAAGTTTTGTATTAGTCAGTTTTAAATAGGTTAAAAGTTGCTTCTTATGGGCTGGTGTTGATTTTTCCACCGATTTCAACTCAATTATTACCTTCCCTTCGACAAACAAATCTGCCCGAAACCCTTCATCAAAGTGTTCACCGTCAAATTCTATGGGTATTGACACCTGCCGCTGAATATTTAACCCTCTTTTTGTAAGTAACCGCATCAATACTGCTTCATACACACTTTCCAACAACCCAGAACCTAATTTTTTGTGTATATAGACAGCAGTATCAACTATGATGGTGCCTATTTCATTCTCATTCATAATTCCTCCCTTCTCTGCGCCTTTGCGCCTCTGCGTGAGGTCTTTCTTCATTCCGGTGGTTAAATCTCTTTTATTATACGCAACAATTCATCCATATCCTCATCAGTGCCAATGCTTATGCGCAAATAGTTCTCAATTTCCGGCAATTTAAAATGCCTGACCAGTATGCCTTTTTCCTTTAGTGCCAAAAGAAAATGTTCTGCGGTTTTGTGCTGAGTTAAAGGTGGCGAGGCAAAGACAAAGTTTGTCTGCGAAGGGATAACATCAAAACCAATGGCGCGTAACTCTGACTGTACACGCTCCCTTGTGCGGCATATTTTGGCGGTTATTTCATTATAGTACGCAGCGTCAGAAATTGCGGCTGCGGCTGCGGCCTGGGCCACGCGGTCTATTGTGTATGAGTTAAAAGAATCTCTTATGCGGCAGAGCCCGTCGATGAGTTCCTCGCTGCCCACGGCGTAGCCTACCCTGAGTCCGGCCAAAGATGAGTCTTTTGACAAAGTGCGGATAACAAGCAGATTGGGATAGTCGTTTATAAATGGAATCATTGAACCGGTTCCCGGCTCGTCAGCAAAGGCTATATACGCTTCATCGAGTATAAAAACTTTTTTATTTTTTTCCTGAGCCCCGGCAATTTCTTTAAGCACATTCAGGCTTAAAGCCCTGCCAGTCGGGGCGTTGGGGTTAGGAAAAATAACGCCGCCGGAATTCTGTTTATAATCATCGGGGTTAATCGAAAAATCCGGCAATAACGCCTTTGTTTCAAAAGCTATGTTCCATAACCTCGCGTAAACCGGATAAAAGCTATATGTAACATTAGGCAAAAGAAGAGGCTCTAGCTTTAAATTATTTTTGTCCCGGCCACTAAAAAATGTTGCAAAGGCAAAGGCAAGAATCTCGTCCGATCCGTTACCCGCAAATACCTGTTCCGGCTTTACATTCCAGCGGGCGGCTACAGCTTCCCTCATCCCTTTTGATGAAAGCTCAGGATAAAGATTGAGGCTATCATTAGCTGCATTACGAATGGCTTCCAGTGCTTTTGGCGAAGGCGGATAGGGGTTCTCGTTGGAGTTAAGTTTGATAAACTTCCTACCCTTTGGCTGTTCCCCTGGAATATAAGGCAAAAGTGAGGCCGCCAGGCGGCTCCAATAGACAGATTCTGCGTTATCTGTCATTTTTTGTGCCTCCGGTCTAATTCATCCAATACTTCTTCAATTTTAACTCCAGATCTTGTACACAGGGCAGTTGCGAAAAAGAAAACGTCTGCGGCCTCCCATACCTGCTCGTCATGGGTTTCTGCCCTGCAAAGTTCTTCCGCTTCTTCCATCATTTTTTCTCGTACCAGTTTATCGTCCAGTGTTGCGGTGTATGATCCGGGCTTTGGATTCTTAAAACGGTCTGCGATGATCTTCTGAAGGTATTCTAGCGTATAACGGCGATCTGTCTCAAAGCATGACCAGTTTCCGGTATGGCACACCGGCCCTGCCGGATCGACTATCGCCAGGATCGCATCTCTGTCGCAATCAGCCCGCAGCCGTACCACTTTGAGTATATTGCCGGAATTTTCACCCTTCATCCAGAGTTTGTTCCTGCTGCGGCTGTGGAAGCAGAGCTTTCCGCGCTTAAATGTTTCGGCAAGGGCTTCCGTATTTGCAAAACCAGTCATAAGCACCTGCCCGTCCGTGGCCTGTGCAATAACCGGAAGGAGTGAATTGGCAGATTCATTATTCGTATTGGCTTTTTTCCAGTTAAGGGAACAGACAAAGGCATCGGCAAGGCTTATTTTTCCGGTGTAAAGTGCCATGCCAAGCTGGACATCGCAGCCCAATTCCGCAAGGGTTTTGATTTCGTCTAAGGTGCTAACCCCGCCGGCAACCGTAACGCGACAGGAAACCTCCTCGCGTAATAGCCGTACTGGCTCAAGATCAATGCCCGTCATCGTGCCTTCTCTGTCAACGCAGGTAAAGAGAAATTCCGACACATACTGTGTCGCAGAACGCGCAGTTTCGACAAGGTCAAGGCCGGTTCTTGTTTTCCAGCCGTCCACGGTTATTTCATAGCCGGATTTGGTTTTCTCAGCATCTACATTCGCCGCAGAAGGACACTTCTCTGCGTCCACTGCCAGGATAATTCTATCCTTACCGATATTTTTTGCAAGCTCTTCGAGAAAATCTGTTATCAGCCGGAACTCTCCTCCGGCTGCGCCCGCACCTTTTTTCGCCGGATCACGAAAAGCCGCCGATCCGATAATTATCTTCCGCGCTCCCAGGCTGACCAAGAGGCGCGCCTGTTCCGCTGTCCTGATGCCGCCACCAACGCGACAATCTCCGGCGCGTAACAGAGGCTTGATTGTTTCAAGGTTACCGCCCGTTGACCCAAACGGTTTTACTCCCATAGCGGCATCAAGGTCGATCACCGCTATTTCACCGTAACGGTCAAATTCCTGGGCCAGTTCAAGAGTATTGTCCCGTTCCAGCACCAAATCCTTGCCCTGTTTTAGCTGAACCGCTTTTCCATTTTGAATATCAATTGATGCGATTACCATACTCCGCTCCTACACTCTTACCGTTTCTATGGGTCATGCAAGTATCCCCTTTGTCGAAGGAATTATTCCGGGCATCCGGTTATCTGTTTCACACGCATCCCCTAAGGCGCGAGCAGCAGCCTTGAACAGCGCTTCAATCTTGTGATGATCGCTCCTGCCCCGGATTATATCCAGATGAAGCGTAACGCCCGCAGTGGAAACAAAAGCCTGCCAGAAGTCCTGCACAGTATCAGCCTGGAAGTCGGCTGTTACGGCGTTTCCGCCGGGTGCGCCTTTTCCATGGGGTGCGGAAACAAAGGCCCCGGAAAACTCAGCCTCAAAAACCAGAAAGGGCCTCCCCGAAAGATCAACGGCAGCGCGGGCCAGAGTTTCGTCCATGGGGAAAAGGCAGCTTCCCGCACGGCGTATGCCACGCCTGTCCCCCAGAGCTTTGGCAAAACATTCACCTAACACCAGCCCTGTATCTTCTACCAAGTGATGCTGATCAACATGCAGATCACCGGAAGCATTGATCTCCAGGTCAAAAAGCCCATGCTGGGCAAAGGTATTCAGCATGTGGCCCATAAAACCTATTGGGTATTTCAGTTTGACATCGCCGTTCCCATCTATATCCAGTCGGATAAAAATATCTGTTTCTTTGGTACGCCTTGAAATTTCCGCAATTCTTCTCATATTAACCTCTTTTATAGTGTCCAGATTATGGAACAACTTTGCGCAGATCGTATTCCACAATATCCATTGCGCCTAATTTTTTTAGCCGGGGGATAAGCTCTGGGACTTCGTCCTTTTTGACCGCAATTTTTATTGCAAAACCGTCGCTGCCGCAGAGCGGCGAAACCGTAGGACTCCTCATGGCAGGCAACCCTGTTACCAGCGCGTTGAAATTTTCTTCATTCACGTTCATTTCCAGCATCACCCTATCCCTGCCGTCAAGAACCGCCTTAAAGAGCATTGCCAATTCCTCAATACGCCTACGCTTTTCCGTATCCGCCATTGCAGCCTTAGACGCAACAAAGCGCGTAGACGACTCCAAAAGGCAAGCAATTATTTTTAGCCCGTTATCCTTCAAAGTCTGCCCCGACGAAGTATTGTCGATGATCATATCCGCATCATCCGGGGGGAACACTTCCGTTGCACCATAAGTGCGCAACAGCCGATAATTGTAACCCGCTGCAGAAAGCCATGCTTCCGCAATGTTCACATATTCCGTGGCAACCACAACTCGTCTGGTTCGGAGCTCATTTTCTTTACATTCCGAAGGAATAGCAGCCACAATCTGCACCCTGTCAAAACCAAGGTCAAGCACTTCCTCGACATCCGCATTGCTTTCCTTGATCCAGTCTATACCCGTAAAACCCGCGTCATGGCTTCCCAGTTCCAAAAGCTCACCCACATTCTGGGGCTTCATGATTTTAACATCCATCCAGTCTGCACCAACCGTTGGCCTATAGGTACGATCCGCCAGGCGCAAAGGAAAACCCGCCTCGCTAAACAAGAGCGACACATTATCGTAAGTGCGCCCCTTAGGAATTAGTATGCGCAGTTTAGGGTTTTTGTTTTTTTTCGCCACTTGAAACCTCCTTTACAGCATTTCCCCACTAATACTCACACAAAGGCACTAAGGCGCAAAGGCACAAAGGGAGGAGGGTTAATCTAAGATACCATTAATGACACGTTCTATTCCATACTTCATTAGCTCAGCTCCGAAGTTCAGGATAAATCCTAATTTTGTGTTAGTTAATTTCAAATAGGTTAATAATTGTTTTTTATGCACCGGATTTTTATTTTCAACTGACTTCAACTCAATAATAACTTTCCCTTCAATGAATAAATCAGCCCGAAATCCCACATCAAACTGCTCCCCTTCAAATTCTATCGGAATTAGTACCTGCCGTTGAACATGAAGCCCTCTTTTTGCTAATAATTTCATTAAAATCACTTCATACACGTTTTCCAAAAGCCCAGGCCCCAGTTTTTTATGTAAATATACAGCCGTATCGACTATAATAAACCCAATCTCATTCTCATTCATCTTAGTACCCCCTTAGTGCCTTCGCGCCTTCATTCATTCTTCCCTTAGTGCCTTTGTACCTTAGTGCCTTTGTGTGAGAAATTTGCGAAAAATCATTTCTCCCAGGCCCTAAAAACCCAAGCTCCCTTATGGCAGCGGAGCTGTCCTGCGCCAGAAACCCAGGTTTCCGGCAACTCGCCGACCAGTAAAACTAGAGGTTCTCCCATAGCTATAGAGATTGGTTCCGCAAAAGGGCTGCTTCCTGCCCAAAAAGTTTCCAGGCTGGGAATAGCAATTTCGATTCTGGGCTCAGCTTTGATACGCCTTCTGTCAAAGCCGGATTCCACGGTCTTTTGGGCGATAAAAGACCAGTCTGCAAGCCAGGGATCGCTAAGTATGTCCGGATCTACAGTACCTTCACTAAACAATTCCCTGAACCGTGGCCAGTCGAACAGCCAGGGATGACGGGGAGTCCCCGAACTTTGTTGCAGATCGCTGCTCGCTGCCAATTCTTTCCAGAAGTTGGCGTCTATTCCGGCTTTCCAGCTTAGATTAAGGCAGTAGCCGGTTATATCCCAGGGGAAAAGCCCGCCGGCCGGCCGCATTATGCCCGGATAAATGCCTTTTTCCGGCCAGAATGGCCATGCCAGAACCGGGTTGGCCCATTCCTCCATAAGATCAATGGCCGGAGGGTTCTTCCCTTCCCAAGAACGCCATTTCCCGTCCCCAGTCAGCCATTCCAGCCGCCAATGGGGTTTTCCCATGATTTCTTCCCATGCCGTAGGCAAAGGAGGCAGAACCGGGGTATAGGCCCCTCGAATTGGATGGGGGCCGCAGGAAACAATAAGAACCAAGCAAATGCAGATTATCGCCTTCATACCCCTATTACGGGTTTGTTATTCATGGCGCTTCATTATTAAGGGCAAATGC
Organism: Treponema sp.; assembly: GCA_031254385.1. The sequence continues at coordinate 10,127 of JAIRUO010000094.1, forward strand.
GTTTGCTTGTGTCGGCATATAACCGCTGGAGCGGGGTGCGTGCCATAAAAAACCCTGTAGAATCTGGCTCCGGAGCCAAGGTCTCCGCGAACCATCAGACCTATGGTCTGCGGTTCGATGCCAGGGAATTCCAGTATGTTTTTTCTGTCCCGCTCCCCGCTCCGGCGGTTCCCTGCTGATACGGGTGAACGCATTTACTCTGCCTAATAGAAAAACAATAAACCCTATTTCTGTATGGAGGGAAGGGAAAGCCCTACCGGGGGCTATCGGCGTGATTGGACAAAGGCCATGCCAGAGCATGCGTAAAAGAAGGCCACGGCCGCTAAGCCCCCGGTAGGGCTTTCCCTTCCCTCATAAAGATAGAGCTTGTTATTTATTGATTTAACCCCACATTGCCTAAAGCCGATAATTATAGCATACTATAAGAAGATGGCTGATACAAACGACTATAAAAAGACTCTTTCAGACGCTTTGACCGCAAGGGCGGATTGGCTTGAAAAGTCAGAACTACCAAAATTAAAAGATGCGCTTCGTACATTTCAGATGGGATTTGCCTCTCTGTATAATCTTTACTTAAAAAAAGGGCTTGTAATCGAAGACCCTTATAAGCAGGAAGTCAAGATAGGGGAGCTAGAAGTTCCAGAAAGCGGGCCCTTTACAGAAGCAAAAAGGCTCGATCAATTAAGCCTGCGCCTTTCCAATTATGATACTCAGATGGACTTTCTGGTGAATTTCTATCAGTTCAGTGCGGATTTCCTTACTTTGGACAGGCTAAAAAGGATAGTGAACTTGGTCAAATATATTGATTGGGTTAATCTGACGCCGGATTCGCAGTCGGTAAATACCAAGGCTGCGGCAGAAATTACCACTCAGGTTAAGCTAGGCACAGACCCCATGACTATGAACGTCATCACCGAGTCTCTTTCCAACCTCAATAAACAATTTCCCATAATAATGGGTCATCTTAAAACCCTGGTAGATTACCGCAGGGAACTTTACAAGCTGGAACTTAGGGAATCGGTAACAAGTCAGATGGCTACTGGCGAAGCCAGCCAGCTTCCGCAAATAAAGAAAAAATTTGCACAGGCTAATCCCGGTAAGAGTTTTTACCCGGATCTGGCGGAAGAAATAATAAAAGAGGATTTTACCAGTGAAGGGCCAGCCCTAAGGGAAAAAATCCTTGCAAGCCTACAGGTGGCAGAAGTCAAAGCCAAAGTTGTCAAACAGCAGGTTCCGTTTAAGACAATATTATTGGAAGGCATTCAATGCGTAGGCAGTACCGCCCAAACTTTTATTGATGTTTCTACCAAGCTGGAAGAAAACCGAGCTGTCCTGGAAAGCGAAAAAAAAGGGTTCTGGATAGCGTTGAAGAAAATATTCCGGCAGATGCTTAACAAAGAACCGGAGGCTGTGATTTATGAGCTGGATTATATAGACCCGATAAAGGGGGTGCCGATCCAGGAAAAACTTAATGTCAATAATTTTCAAAACGATCTGACCCGGAAAATAAAGATACTTACTTCCATGAGCAGCAAGGGAACGGGAATGGCAAAACTCGAAACCATGCAGGACGAGCAGCTTATCTCTTTCCTTGAAAAAAACATCCGCGACCTGCAATCTTACCATAAAACCCTGACAGCCCTGGATGAATTTTTTAAGGCCGAAGTTGAAAAAGAACACAGGGACAAAATCAAGGGTATAAAACCTGAATTAGGTACCATAAAAAACGCGATACTCCGGGCAAATTCCAGGCGCCATGAATACAGCGCCCAGAAGGAAGAAGAAGAGCAGCTAAAAAGGCTGGGAGTAAACCCTAGCGCCCAGGGGAGCTAAATTAAAAATGAAAATAAAAATTGCCGCAGCATGGATAATTATCTGCATTGCCGGATTTGCAGGGTGTAAGGCTACTCCGCATGAGGCGAATGAACCCTTAAGCCAGGCTGATTCAATTCCTGGCGAAGACAATCTGCCAGGAGAAAGCCCGATTCCAGAAGATGGGCCAGAATATGCGGAGACCAGGCCCAGGGCTTCCATACGGGATGTGCTTACCGTGGTTTTTTCCAAAGGCGAAGTCGAATTGGACTTTAGAAAATCCTATATTGCCAGCGATGCTCAGATTTTTACAGCCCTTTATGAAGGATTATTTTCTTATAACCCGCTGACCATGGAACCGGTATCAGCTCTCGCAAGCCGCTGGGAACTATCGGAAGACGGGAAGCAGTGGACTTTTACAATCAGGAACAACGCAAGATACTGGAACGGCGATCCGGTAAGGGCAGAAGATTTCCGGGTGGCATGGCTTTCGGTTCTGGAGCCGGGCCGGGATTCGCCGTATTCATCGCTCTTTGACATTATCGAAGGGGCCAGGGAATACAGGCTGGGCACTTTGCGCGATCAAAATCGCGTGGGCATTTCGGCCCCCAATGACCGCACTTTGGTGGTGCGGCTTAATTCCCCTGCATCCTTTTTCCCCAGCATGTTATGCCATCATACTTTTGCCCCCGTTCACCCTTCCATGGCGAATAAAGCAGACTGGTCTGTGGGAATTCCTGTTTCCAACGGCCCTTTCTATATTAAAGAAATGAATGAAGACCGGATGACACTTGTCAAAAATGATTATTACTGGGATGTATCAAATACCTCCCTTAATTCGATAATCATAGAATTTACAGAAGACGGCGATGTTGCCGCAGATCTCTGGAATTCGGGGCAGGCGCACTGGATTTCCGGCAATGTAAATTACGATGCGCTCCGGGACAGAAGCGGCATTACAGTCAACGCCATGTTTGCCACTTATTATTATTATATCCGATCCGCCAGAAGGCCCTGGGCTGATCACCGCTTAAGGCGGGCCCTTTCTCTGGTACTGCCCTGGGACAGTATCCGAGAAGGCCATTTTCTTCCGGCAACAACCCTTGTTTACCCTATTTCCGGCTATCCAGAAATTAAGGGGGTGGACACCACAGACGTAGAAGAAGCGCGAAGGCTTTTGGAAGAAGCCGGCTATGCCAGAGGGGTCGGGCTGCCGACTTTGGTAATTCGCATAACTCCTGATCCGGAAGCTGCACGAATCAGCCGCCTAATGGCAGCAGCCTGGATGGAAATGCTAGGGATTCCGTCCAGGGTTGAGGTGGTTTCCTACGGCAGTTATTTACAGTCCTTAAAAAGAAACGATTATGACATAGGTTATTCAATATGGATAGGCGATTTTGCCGATCCTTACACCTTTCTCCAGATGTGGCGCAGGGATTCCAACCTGAATGACGCGCAATACAATGACCCTGATTATGAAGCGCTTTTGGAAAAATCCATGACAGAAGAAGGAAGAAGGCGCTGGCAAACTTTGGCAGAAGCGGAAGAACTGCTGCTTTCACGGGGAACCGTGCTGCCCATTTCCTACAACCCTGCCGTCAATGTTGTAGACACAGATGAAATAGAAGGCTGGTTCCCCAATGCGCTGGATATCCATCCTTTCAAATATCTTGCTTTTAGGAGTTTCCGTCCTTTACCAGGGGTGGCAATGGCTGCCTATTCTGTGGTACACTAAATACCGATGAGTAAAAGCAAGACCTACCAGGTTGATCAGAAAGTTGTGTACCCCAGCCAGGGAGTGGGGATTATAAAGTCAATCGACGAAAAAATCTTTAAAGATAAAAAAACTCCCTATTATACGATCTATCTGGAAGTTTCAGACATGACCATTATGGTTCCGGTGAACAAGGTCGAAAGCCTTGGAATACGCCCCATTGTACCAAAAGATGAGGCCCAAAAAGCTCTGGAACTGTTAAGCGAAGATTACGAACCCATACCTTCGGACTGGAAACTTCGCTATCAGAATAACCTTGACCTTCTAAAAAAGGGAAGCATCATAGATATCGCGACCATCGTAAGGTCCCTTTACCACCGGAGCAAGGTTAAAGAGCTGCCCATTCTGGAACGGAAACTGTATGATTCCGCACTAAAGCTGCTGGAAGATGAAGTCACTTATTCCCTGCGCAAACCCAAGGAAGAAGTGGAAAACCTAATCTTTACCCGTTTGGAATCTCGCTAATTTTCCGGGCATGAATCGCGAGGACGGGCACGAAAACGCACTAAAAATCGCGGCTGTAATAACTGCGGCTGGCTCCTCAGACCGCATGGGCGGCATAAAAAAAGAATACCGGATTTTACCCAGCGCTTCTTTGACCGTGCTAGGCTCTGCTGCAATGGGATTTGCGGCCTGCAAACGGATTGGAATAATCGTTTTTGTAATCCCTGCTGGCGGAGAGGCAGAAGCCCGCGCTGCCCTGCCACCAAATTTTTTCGATATAAAAAAAGAAATATTTTTTGTTCAAGGTGGCCCAACCCGTCAAGGCTCGGTTTATAACGCGCTTTGTCTGCTAGAAGCACATAAGCCCACGCAGGTTCTTATCCATGACGGCGCCAGGCCCTGGATAAAAACAGACCTAATCGATAAAGTAATAGACGCGGTTTTGAGTCACGGGGCTGTAATTCCGATCCTGCCCATGACAGAAACCCCCAAAGAAATTGATTACTCCGGTTCGGGAACGGGAATCATTACGCGCCATCTAAGGCGCAGGGACTTAGGTCTTGCCCAGACCCCGCAGGCATTCAATTTTCCGGATATCCTCAAGGCCCATAAAAAAGCTTCCGGTCAGGAAAGGTCAGGAAAAGCTTTGTCAGACAAAGAAGAATATACCGATGACGCGGAAATATGGGGAAAGTTCATCGGCCCTGTGGCCGTTATTCCGGGAGATCCCCAAAACAGGAAGATCACTTTTCTGGAAGATTTGGAACCACGGATTACACGGATTTTCACGGATTTTCACGGATAAATACCTATTTTTTATTCTCTTATCCGAGTAAGCTGGTAATACCATGTTTAGGATAGGACTTGGAAAAGACATACACCGCCTAGTTTCCAATAGGCCTTTTCTTTTGGGTGGGGTAGAGCTTCCTTTTGAGAAGGGAGAGGCCGGCCATTCAGACGGCGATGTGCTTATCCATGCAATAATTGACGCTCTTATGGGCGCGGCTGGCCTGGGCGATATTGGGGAATTATTCCCCTCGATTCCCGAATGGAAAGATGCGGATTCAAAAAAACTCTTGAGCCTTGCATGGAACATGGTAAAAAAAGAAGGCTGGGCACTTGTCAACCTTGACTGCGTTGTTTCTTGCGAAGCCCCAAAAATCCTGCCGTACCGTGGCAAAATACGCGAATCCCTTGCGAATATACTGGGGATACAAAGCTCCCAAGTTTTTGTCAAAGGCAAAACTGCCGAGGGTCTAGGCGAAATAGGAAGAGGAGACGCGGTTGAGGCTCTGGCTCTGTGCTTATTAAGTACCGATACAGAGCAGTCGGAAGGCATTTCATAATGAAAAAAGTTTCGCCTGATATACCCTGGGGGGAAATTTTTAAGCGCCTGGAGAAATGGCAAAGCGAAATGGAATCTTCTGGCGAGGAAAATCCAGCGGTAAATGTAGTTGCCGATGAACGCCGTGATGATAAGGACTATACGCCCTGGGCCGTACTGGTATCTACGATACTTAGCCTTCGTACCAAAGATGAGGTTACACGCATAACTTCCAAAGCGCTTTTGAAACTCGCGCCTAATCCAAAAAAGTTAATTCGTCTGGGAGAAGAGGAAGTTGCACATCTGGCATACCCTGCGGGATTTTACCGCACAAAAGCTAAACACCTAATGGAAATTGCCGCCATACTGATAGAAAAATACAACGCACAGGTTCCTTCTGATATGGATGCCCTCCTTGCCCTGCCCGGTGTTGGAAGAAAGACCGCCAATCTGGTATTGAACGAAGCCTTTGATATGGATGCAATATGCGTGGACATTCATGTCCACCGTATCTGCAACAGGCTCGGAGTGCTGCAAACAAAAGAGCCTTATGACACGGAAATGTGTTTGCGGGAAATTTTGCCCAGGAAGTACTGGAAACGGATCAACTTGCTGCTGGTTCACTACGGGCAGCGCCTTTGCCGCCCTGTAAGCCCTTTCTGCTCAAATTGTATTATACGCAGTTACTGCAAGGCTGTGGGAGTAACAAAGACGAGGTAATTGAACTCCGTGTTCCTACTCCTTAGGAGCAGTGTCCAGAATGAGTTCAACCTCGCTGCGGGAAAGTTTATAGGTCTTGGCAATCTCTTCAACCTTCCAGCCCTGAGTCGCCAATTTGACCACGTTTTCTTGAACAGCTATAGACGGCGAAGGCGTGTCATCATAGGCAGAAGCGGGTGCTTTCTTTTTACTCTTTTCACGCTGCACCGTGCCTTGGAGTTTTATGTTTTCCAGGATTTCCCTGTTAATTTCCTCCAACCGCGTTTCCGCCCTGGCAATCCAGGCCCTGGCAGTCTGCATGGCTGTTATGCGCTCTTCAATGCCCGAAAGGGTAGTATCCAAAAGATGCATTTGGTCAACGGCTTCGTTGGCTTTATCACTTTTTGAGGCCAGAGTTTCGATGGATTCTTTGAGAGAGCTTATGTCTTCAGTAATTCTGTCCAAATCCGTATCAATTTTTTCCATAGTTTTTTCGGATTTCTGGAGTTCCTTAAAGTTCCTGTCTATGCCGTCATTGGTGTTTTCTAGAATCTGATTTTTATTTTCTATGCGCTGATACTTTTCTTCAGTATCGCCAATGGCCTCCCCCATTTTCCGTATCTGAAGCTGTATATGCTGAAGTATGTCATCTGATGCGGTTACATCTTTGAGTTTTTCTTCAACGGCTTTTGATATCTGGACCAGCCTGTTAAATTCGACATCCATCTGTTCAATCCGGTGCTGTTCAGAGAGGAATCTGCTCATCTTCGCGTTTACATCATCTTCCAGACGCCGGATCTTTGCAAACTGGGTTTCAAGCTGCGCCGCTTCTGCCCGGCGCTGTTCTAGGCGATCAAGATCGGATCGAAGGTCTTCAATTCCGCGTTCCATCTCTCTTTTAAGTTCATCTGTCCTGTCAATAATTTTGGCCTGATCAAAAAAGTCTTTAATTTGCCGTTCCGCGTCCCGGATTCCGGATTCAACGCTTTTTGCCTGCTCGTCAAAACGGGAGAAAATTTCATCGCGCCTAAAATCCGCATCCCTGCGTACATCGTCCATGGCGCTGCGTATGGTAGTGATACGGCCTTCTTGTTCACTAATATTCCGCCTTGAAGCATCCAGAAGGTCCTGAATCTCCTTTGTACGGTTTTCCGTATACTCCTGCGCTTCCCGGAGTTTTCCTTCCAATTCGCGCTGATTCTGTTTAATTTTATCCGCGGCAGACAATACTATACTGGCAACTTCTGTCTTTATCGCCGTATCGGCAGCCTCCCTAGTCTCTTCAAGATCGCGATCCAGTTCATCCTTGTAGGATCTCAAAGTAATATCTGCCGCGTTCATCTGTTCCCGTATACCTTCCTCAAAAGCCCCTGCATCTGATTTGAGCCTATCAAGCTCAGACACTATTCTATCGTTGCGAGCAGAAAGCTCCTCCCTTATTTCTGTAGTCAGCTTCTGTTCCATAAAGCTCCGTTTTTCTTCTTCGTCTGCGCCTAACTGGACAAGTTTATTTTCCAGATCATCCTTCCATGCAGAAATACTCCTGGCCATCTCTTCGCTTCGTTTGGCCAGATCAGAGAAGAACTCATTTTCAAAAATCTGAATTTTTTCTGAAGCATTTTCGTAAGCAGCAGCTTTTAGTTTGCCAAGTCCCTGTTCAATTTCGTCCATTTCTGCTTTAATCGCTTCTGCGGTGGCATTGAAGTCGGTTGCAACTTTTTGCCGTTCCCTTGCAGAATCGCTGGTAAACATGGAAAATTCATCATTGATTTTATTTACCGTTTCTTGCATATAACGCCGCAGCTCTGTATCAAGTTTCTTGCTGTCTTCTGCCAGGGTTTCCAAGCGCTGGAACTCACTATCTTGAACCTGGCGGTATTCTTCCAGTTTTGTGCCCGTGATTTCCAGTGCCTTGAGTTTCATCTCTTCGGCGGCTTCTGCCAATAGCTTCTCCTGAGTAGAGATGGTCTTTCCAAATAGTACCTTTAATTCCTCTAGGCTTTCTTTTTGGGCTTCTTTTTCCTGGGAGATACGTTTATCCGTTTCTGCTGCCAGGTTTTTAAGCTCCTCAATATCTTTTTTGCTTTCTTCCTTAAAGGTTTTTTCTTTGGCTTCCATTTCTTGGCGTTCTGTGCGCCATTCATCCTTAAAATTCTTAACGATGTTTTGTGCTTCTGCTACACGGCTGCGGGCATTCTCCTGATATGTGCGAACCTTTTCATCTTCTGCAAGTTTGAACTTTTCTATTCTTTCTTTGGCCTGCTCCTTGAGCTTAACCAGAGCCGCCTCTTCCATTTTATCCGCCCTGTTTCCGGCCTGTTCGACCGCGTTTTTCAAGGTTTTGTTGACTAATTCCATATCCCTTGTCAGAGCCGCTGCCCTGGCTTTATCAATGCCATTGACGGCCTCGCGGTGTTCGGTAATCTTGTTATTGATGAATTCCCGGTGCTCCCCGACTTTTCGTTCCGCATCTTCCGCTTCTACATTCAAGCTTAAAACAGTAGACCTGGTATCTGAAACTATTTCTTCTGCCTGATCCTTGAGCCTTGCCAAAGTCGCTTCTTCTATTTTATCCGCATTTAGCCCGGCCTGTTCCACTGCCGTTTTAAGGGTTATATCCACTAAGGTCATGTCTCGCGCAAAGTTTTCTGCCCGGCTTTGTTCCATGCTGCCGATGGCCTCGCGATGTTCGATGATCTTGTTATCAATAGCTTCAAGGTGCTCGGTAATTTTGCTATCAATGAATTCCTGCTGTTCTGTGATTTTGCTATCAAAATCTTTCAGATTTTCGGTAATTTTTTTATCGATAAATTCCCGATGTTCCCCGACTTTTCGTTCCGCGTTTTCTGCTTCGGCACTCAAGTCAGAAACAGTAGACCTGGTATCCGAAACAATTTCTTCGGCCTGATCCTTAAGCCTTGCCAAAGCCACTTCTTCTATTTTATCCGCACTTAGCCCGGCCTGTTCCACCGCATTCTTTAAGGTACTGTTCACTAATTCCATGTCGCGTGACAGGGCCTCTGCGTGGCTTTGTTCCATGCGAGTAACGGCTTCGCGGTGTTCGGTAATCTTATTATCAATGAATTTCTGGTGTTCTGTGATTTTACTATTGATGAACTCCCGGTGTTCCTCGACTTTTCGTTCTGCAGTTTCTGCTTCACCATTCAAGTCAGAAACAGTAGACTTGAGATCGGAAACTATTTCTTCTGCCTGATCCTTAAGCCTTGTTAGGGCCGCTTCTTCTATCTTATCTGCACTAAGCCCTGCTTGTTCCACAGCCGTTTTAAGGGTTCTATCCACCAAGGCCATGTCTCGCGCCAGGGCTTCTGTCCGGCCTTGTTCCATGCGAGTAACGGCTTCGCGGTGTTCGGTAATCTTGTTATCAATAGCTTCCAGGTGTTCGGTAATCTTAAAATCAATAAATTCCCGGTGTTCCCCGACTTTTCGTTCTGCCGTTTCTGCTTCAACATTCAAATCAGAAACAGTAGACTTGAGATCCGAAACTATCTCTTCGGCCTGATCCTTAAGCCTTGTCAGAGCCGCTCCTTCAATTTTATCCGCATTAAGCGTGGCCTGTTCCACCGCGTTCTTTAAGGTGCTCTCCACTAAGGCCATGTCACGTGCAAGGGTCTCTGCCCGGCTTTGTTCCACGCTGTCAACGGCTTCGCGGTGTTCGGTAATCTTATTGCCGATGAATTCCTGATGTTCGGTGATTTTATTATCAATAGTTTCGCGGTGTTCAGCAATTTTATTATCAACGGCTTCGCGGTGTTCAGCGATTTTATTATCAATGACATCACGGTGTTCGGTAATTTTGTTACTAATAGTTTCCAGGTGTTCTGTGACTTTGTTGTCAATGGTATCCAAATGTTCTGTTATTTTGATATTGATGAATTCCCGGTGCTCCCCGACTTTTCGTTCTGCCGTTTCCGCTTCGTTATTCAAATCTGAAACAGTAGACCTGACAGCGGAAACTATTTCTTCGGCCTGCCCCTTAAGCCTGATAAGGGTTGTCTCTTCCAGTTTATCCGCATTAAGTCCGGCCTGTTCTACTGCGTCTTTTAAGGTTTTATCCACCAAGGCCATGTCACGCGCCAGAGCTTCTGTCCGGCTTTTATCCACGCTGCCAACGGCTTCTCGGTGTTCGGTAATTTTATTATCAACGGTTTCGCGGTGTTCAGCGATTTTATTATCAATGAGCTCACGGTGTTCTGTAATTTTGCTATCGATAGTACCCAGGTGTTCTGTAATTTTATTATCGATAGTTTCAAGCTGCTCTGTAATTTTAAAATTGATAATTTCCCGTTGTTCCCCGACTCTTCGTTCTGCTGTCTCGGCTTCAACATTCAAGTCAGAAATAGTAGACCTGACATCGGAAACTATTTCTTCGGCCTGCCCCTTAAGCCTGATAAGGGTTGCTTCTTCCAGTTTATCCGCATTAAGTCCGGCCTTATCCACCGCATCCTTTAAGGTTTTATCCACCAAACTCATGTCTCGTGCCAGGGCCTCTGTCCGGCCTTGTTCCATACTATTAACGGCTTCGCGGTGTTCGGTGATTTTATTGTCAATGACGTTACGGTATTCGGTAATTTTCTTATCGATGTCTTCCAGGTGTTCTGTAATTTTATGATTGATAAAATCCCGGTGTTCTCCGACTCTTTGTTCTGCAGTATCCGCTTCGACATTCAAATCTGAAACAGTAGACCTGACGGCATCGACAATTTCTTCTGCCAGTCCCTTGAGCTTAAACAGGGTTGCTTCTTCCAGTTTATCCGCATTAAGTTCGGCCTGTTCCACCGCGCTTTTAAGAGTTCTGCTGACTATATCCATGTCCCGCCCAAGGGCCTCTGTCCGGCTTTTATCCACGCTATTAATGGCTTCGCGATGCTCGGCGATTTTGTTATCAATGACATCACGATGTTCGTTAATTTTATTATTGATAGCTTCCAGGTGTTCTGTAACTTTGTTATCGATAGTTCCAAGCTGTTCTGAAATTTTATTATTGATAAAGTCCCGGTGATCCTCGACCCTTCGTTCAGCGGCCTCCGCTTCAACATTCAAGTCTGAAACAGTATACCTGACATCAGCTACTATCTCTTCGGCCTGACCTTTAAGCTTTAACAGGGTTGCTTCTTCCAATTTATCCGCATTAAGTCCGGCCTGTTCCACCGCGTCTTTTAAGGTTTTGTCAAGTAAATTCATGTCCCGTGCCAGTGCCTCTGCCCGGCCTTGTTCCATGTTATTAATAGTTTCAATATGTTCTGAAATTTTACTGGTTATAACCGCATCATGTTCTTCAACTTTATGTTCTATGGTCTCCGCTTTGACAGCCAAGTCAGAAATAGCTGACCTGACATCAGTCATAATTTTTTCTGTTAGATTTAGCAGGGATTCCGCATTATCCCGTTCAAAGCGTAATTCCAGGCTTCCCAAACCGCGTTCCAGGCCCTGTAGCGATGTTCTGGCTTCGTTTATATGCCGGTCAGTCTCGTCAATAAAAACCGATTCTTCCTTTATCCGGTTCAAATTTTCCTGGACATTGACAGTCATTTCGACCAATTCTTCCAGAGTGGAATCATAAGCATTAAGGCGTTCTTCTACGCGATCCGCGGCTGTGGCTTTTTCCTCAAGAGCTTCATTGGCGGTCTGGATGCGGTTCATTATCTCTGCGGCAGCTTCCTGCTCCACCCTTATATCTATACCAAGATTTTTTATCCCCTGTTCCCGCTGTTCCACGTAAGAGGTAAGTTCATCTTTGAGCTTTTCCGCATATTTTTTCATATTGTTCAGCATACGGCTGCGCCTGTCCATTGAACGGTACAGTAGCAACGCAACGAGGACTATGCCCAGGGTCAGGAGATTTCCAACGGTAAAGAAGCCCATTTGATATCAGATTAACACAAAATCACATAATTTGCGATAGTCATAGAATACAAAATCGGCTATTCCCCTGTTTTTTGCATTAAAATGACGGTAGTTTCTTCTTGATCTAACCCAGGCTGTCTTCATCCCTACCTGCCTTGCGCCCAAAACGTCATAAGAAAAGCTGTTCCCCACATAGAGCATCTCTTCCGGAGGGAAGGACATGGCTTTTGCAAGCTCCAGGAAAGAAAGGGGATCAGGCTTGAGGCGCCCTATCTCTTCTGAACACAAAACAGTATCCCAGTAACCGCCAAGCCCCATATAGTCTATTTTTATTTCCGGAGGAAAATCAGAAAGCATGCCCAGCTTAATCCCGTTATCCCTAAAGGTTTTTAACATTTCTATTACATAAGGAAAAAGCCTTACTTTTTTGAACAAAGGCTCCCAGCCCCTGTATATTAATTTTTCAGTCCGTTTTTCCAGCAAATCGGGATCTTTTTTCAATATTTTTGCCATATAAAGGGCCTGCTGCCGATAAAAAGCCGGGCCATCCTTCGGGTAAAGGGCATTCTTTGTTTCATCCTTGCTATCATCACGGAGCCAGTCCCTGGCCTTGCCAAAGGCCCTAAGATACCTTTGCTCTTTCAACAAAAAGGGGACAAGCCTCACATAAAAACTGAGATTAGGGTAAAGTGTGCCGTCCAAGTCAAAGGCCACCGCACTAAATTTTTTTGTTTTCACGATATATAAATATAAAACATTTACCTGTGTCCGTATAGAACCGCCGGACGGGGAGCGTGCCAGAAAAAACCCTGTAGAATCTGGCTACGGAGCCAAGGTCTCCGCGAACCAAAGGTTCGACGCCAGGGAATTCCAGTATGTTTTTTCTGCCCCGCATCCCCGCTCCGGCGGTTCACTGCTGATACATGATAAATGCTTTATCTTGTACCGATGTTAAGACAATTAATCTGGATTGAAAGTTCCGTCTATGGGGATTCTGGTCAGGTTCACAAAATGGCCGGGATAGCGGGTCTTAAAGAAGTTAAATGATGTTTCCTCGGCACTTTCAAAAACCGTTATTTGAAAATTGCCCTGTTCGTTGAAATAGGGAACCAGCACGGCAATATGGAAATACTGACGCAGCCTGGGTGTGCCGCGCTGATTATCCTGCGTTGTGGGTGCCCAGATTTCTGTGTTTACAGCGGCCAGATAAATGCGGCCGGGCTCGTCTATCGCCAAGGCATAGAGCAGGGGGTGGAGCCCCTCTATGCCAAAACCGGCATCCATGAGAAAGCCCGGATAGGAGCGCACAGAACTTGTGCCGTTTTCCCGGAGTATTATTTGGGAGAAAGGCCAGGTTCGGACTTCAAATTCTTCAAGGGCTGCATAGGCCGGGGAACGGAGTACCGCCCCTGCCCTTGAAGCCAAATTGCGGCACCAGTCAAGGCCAAAGAAAGGGTCCCTAAGCCGCTCCCAGGGCTGGGTAAACGAAGAACCCCGGCTGCCATAGGCTTCTTTAAGGGGCGTGATGGGAAGGAGAGTCCCGGTCTTAGGCTTGAGTATGCCGTCAACTATCCATTTTGCAAAACCTGAACAGTTAAGACCAGCAGAGGAAGCATTCTGGCTTAAAAGAGTATCGATGAATACGTAATTTCCGTTTTCGTCAATTGCGCCGTCATCTGCAAATTGCAAACCCGGGAGCCTGGATCGCACCTCGGAAACAAAGGACCAGGTATCCTTATACATTCCAAGTTCGGGATCAAAATACTTTCTGGGAAATTTGTCGCCCGCAAGCGCAAGGATATTTTCAACAGGGAGAACAAGTAGGCGTTCAAAGGGAATGCCCAGAGGCATGGATCGGACTATGTATGATTCATAAAGAACCACATCCATCTGGCACCTGTCCGCAGTAAAGGGCCGGAACTGGATATAGGTATAGGGATCGCTTCTAAGGAACACCCGGATTCGCAAGAGGCTTCCATCAGTTCTGCTGCGGGTAAGCACCCAGGAACCCTGTGCCCAGCCCGGAAAGTCATTGTTCTGCAATTCCCGTGCCAGGACTATGGCAAATTCCTCACTGTTGCTCTCTGTGCGCACCTGGATGCGCCCACCCCCCGTAATGGTATGAAGTTCGGGTCGTTTGCCAAGAACCCTGGCAGGGGTCTCGGTAAGCCAGCTTTCCATCAGGGCAATTCTAAGAGGCGAATCATCAACAATACGCCTGGTCGGAACATCCAAAGCCGCAAGCGTAAACGCGGTATATAAGAGAATAGCCAGAAACGGGAGAATTTTATTCATATTCCTTATCAGTATCGGCAAAATATGATATAATTATGCTATATTAAAAGAGCCCGAAACAGGAGGCATCTTATGAAATTATACAGCCGCGGCCAGGTAATATTTTTCTCAATCCTTTCAGGAATAATTGTGGTTATGTTAGCCCTGGGATTGGGCTTGATTAAATTCCCTTCGCAGAAGGCTGCTGCCGGTTATCAGGAAGTGAATGCCGGGACGATCTCTACTGTCAGCGATGTTCCAGAATTCCGCCAGCAGACGCAGATTATTCCAGGTAATACCATGGACTTGGGTTCCTACTCGGAAAGCGAAAGGGAAAACATAATAGTTTATGAACAGTTGAATCAAGGCGTTGTGAATATTACCACAGAAACCGTGGCAATCAACTGGTTTCTTGAGCCTGTTCCCCAGGAAGGGGCATCGGGATCGGGTTCCATTTTTGATACCAAGGGCTATGTTGTTACCAATAACCATGTTATACAAAACGCGGTCAAGGTATTTATTACCCTGGCGGACGGCAGCCAGTTTGAAGGGACTGTGATAGGCACAGATCCAGAAAATGATATTGCGGTTCTCAAATTCGATCCGCCTCCGGGCATGGAGCTTCGCCTTATTCCCTTTGGCGATTCCAGCAACTTGAAGGTCGGGCAAAAGGTCTTGGCTATAGGAAATCCCTTTGCCCTGGAAAGAACGCTTACGGTGGGCATAGTCTCTGGCCTTGGCCGTCCCATTCAGATTTCGAATAACGTGATTATCAGGGACATGATCCAAACCGATGCTTCAATTAATCCTGGCAATTCTGGCGGCCCCCTTCTGGACGCTCAGGGGCGCATGATAGGCATTAATACTATGATCTATTCTCCTTCAGGGGGATCTGTGGGCATAGGCTTTGCCGTGCCTGTAAATACCGCAAAGCGGGTTGTGGCAGAAATTCTTGCTTATGGCAGGGTACGCCGGGGCTGGATTGATGCAACAGTGGTGCAGTTGTTCCCAGCTTTGGTTCGCTATGCCAATCTTCCGGTTTCTAGCGGAATGTTGGTTTCCCGTACCAGCCGGAACGGCTTTGCCGAACAGGCCGGTCTGCGCCAGGGCAGCGATCCTGTGCAATACGGCCGAAGCGTCATCTATCTGGGAGGGGATATTATCACCGCCGTAAACGGAATGAAAACCGATACCCTTGCGGATCTGTATTCCTCTCTGGAAAGCAATAAACCGGGTGATGTTGTAAGGGTTGACATAGTCCGTTCGGGCAGAGCTATGACTCTTAATGTTACCCTTGCGGACAGGGAAGAGGTACTCAGCCGTTAGCTGCAATCCCAGTTCCGGCTGCGGCCCACGGCCTTGTGCCAGCCGTCCAGCAGCGCCTGACGGCTTACATCGTCCATGGACGGGACAAAGGTCATGCCGCACTGCCATTTGGCGCGGAACTCTTCTTTGTCCCGCCAGAATCCTGTTGCAAGCCCCGCGAGGCTTGCCGCGCCCAGGGCAGTTGTCTCGCTGATCTTTGGACGATATATAGTGCCTTCCAGAATATCCGCCTGAAACTGCATAAGCAGTTTGTCCCTGCTTGCGCCTCCGTCAACCTTTAGTTCCTTTAGGCTTGTTCCTGTATCCTTCTCCATGGCCCTGACCAGATCCAGGCTTTGATACGCAATGGATTCTTCCGCCGCCCTAATGATGTGCTCGCGCTTGGTTCCCCGCGTAATACCCACTATACAGCCGCGGGCGTACATATCCCAATAAGGCGCACCCAGGCCGGTAAAGGCAGGAACCAAATATATGCCGCCAGCATCGGCAACCTTGCCCGCAAAATACTCGCAATCCTTGCTTTCGGAAATAAACCCCAATTCATCACGCAACCACTGAATTACCGCGCCGCCTATGAATACGCTTCCTTCAAGGGCGTATTGAACATTGCTGTCAAGCCCAGCGGCAATGGTAGTCAGAAGCCCGTTTGTGCTTATGTAGGGATCGTTTCCTGTATTCATCAAGAGGAAGCAGCCCGTCCCGTAGGTATTTTTCGCTTCGCCCTTTTCAAAACAGCACTGACCAAAGAGCGCGGCCTGCTGATCTCCTGCTGCCCCGGCAACCGGGATTTCTGTCCCCTGTATATTTACCGTACCAAAGACGTTACTCGAAGGAAAAACCTTTGGGAGCATTTGCTTTGGAATATCCAGAGCATTTAGAAGTTTTTCGTCCCAGTCGAGTTTGTGAATATCATAGATCATGGTGCGGCTTGCATTGGTATAATCTGTCGCATGGATAGCGCCGTTGGTAAGCTTCCAGATAAGCCAGGTGTCAACAGTGCCAAAAAGTATTTCGCCCTTCTTTGCGCGTTCCTTTGCGCCCTCAACATTATCGAGTATCCATTTTATTTTGGTTCCAGAAAAATAAGCGTCTGGAATAAGGCCGGTTGTTTTTTTTATATGATCTTCCAGCCCGTCCCTGACAAGGCTGTCTATAATATCGGAAGTACGCCTGCATTGCCAGACTATGGCATTGTAAATGGGTTTGCCCGTTGTCTTATCCCACAGTATGGTTGTCTCCCGCTGATTGGTTATACCCAGAGCCGCGATTTCACGCGGGTCAATGGAATGTCTTGTTATGAGTTCCATCATTACTGCATACTGTGATGAATATATTTCCATTGGATCATGTTCCACCCAGCCTTCTTTGGGGTAATACTGAGTAAATTCTTTTTGTTCGGCCCCGATTATATTTTGATCCCTGTCAAACAGCATGGCCCTTGAACTGGTAGTACCCTGATCCAATGCCAAAAGATATTTTTTCACGGCGAGCCTCCGATTTTTCTTCTCTTATAGATCATTTTGAAATGTAATTTTGCCATTGTCAATTAATCGAATTGAAAATAGTTATGTCTAAATTCGCACATTTTCAAAGTCGAAAATTAGTGAGACCCCATATACTTCAGGAGGTATTGCAAATGAGACAGGAATTCAGCATTGTTGCGCGGTCGGGGAAGAAAGGCATGACTTACTATGTTCGTTATTTTATTAACAACAAAATGATCCCATCACAATGGAGTACAAAGACAAGCGATCCAGAAGAAACAAGAAATTTTGCAAGGATAAAGAAAGAAATTATCCTAGACAAATATTTCAAAAAGAAAGAAGGAAAAACTTTATATACCATACTTGGGAAGTATTATGAAAGCGGGAGCTCTTATTTAGTTATTGATGCTGTCCGGGGCAGGAAATTAGGCGAAAACAGCAGGAAAATACTGCACGGATTTATTGTTAATACATTCGTTCCTTTTTTGCATAAAAACAAAATAAAGGATTTTGATGAAATAAATGCGGTCTTAATTAACCGTTTCCAAAACTACTTGCTTTTGGAAAAAAAACTCCTGCCCCAGTCAATCAACCGACAGATTAGCGGCATAAAATCCATATTCAATCATTTGTATATGACAGGGGTCATTAAAATAAATTCAATTAAAGATACCGTTCCTTTACGGAGCATGAATAACAAAATCCGTGGCTGTTATTTCCTTGATGATCTTGAAGGCATATTTAAAAATCAATGGATTGACAAAAAATCATATTTATTATGCGCATTAATCTATTCAACTGGTATGCGTAATAATGAAATCAGCAACTTAAAAGTAAAGGATATTATCAGGAAGGATACGCCACATTACGGTTCTATTGATTTCCTGAATATTGAGAGAAGCAAAACCTTCAACGGAATAAGAAAAATTCCTTTACATCATAAAGTTAAGGATGCCCTTAACCTATGGATCGATGAGCATCATTTATCGGAGACCGATTTTTTATTCATAAGCAGTGAAGACCAGCGCTTTTACAGATACGCAAGAAGAGCCAACATTGCGTTAGGCGCTTTGTTGGGCAAGGAACCCCGCGAACTGGATTCGCAGAACATCAGCTTTTATTCGGGCCGCCATTTTTACAAGGCCATGCTTAACAGCTACAACCTGGGTGATGTTGAGGAAATATTCATGGGCCACAGCGTAAACAGAAACGTAAGCGAGCTATACAACCATAAAGACAAACGGGGCGAACAAGAACTGTTAAAGGCGGCAAAAAACGCCATAGAAATTATCGACAGGTGTCTTTTTCAGTGATGGAAAATGTATTTAACACACGAATTTTTTCGAATTTTATGGAGAAATCGCATATTTTCTTCAAAAAATTGGACATTTTGGAGATTTATAGCAACTATATGCCTGCCCCATGACCGCAAAGAAAGCACTTTTATACCATAATCCAAAAATCTCCAAATTATGACTCAAAATCCCCTGTTTTTCTTACCAAAAATCCCCAATATTTGTGTCAATTTTGTGTGTTAAATTTTTTGCTGCTATTTATTTCTATATAATACAACATTTTGCAAAAATTGGGCTTACCTCATGTGCGAATAGGGTGAAGGTTAAAGGGGGCTGTTGGCTATTGTATATTGTTTATTTATCCAAAAATCTCTATACTGACAAAACACTGTCGAAGGGTGTGCATAATGATTGTAATGAAATTCGGGGGAAGTTCCGTCGCAAATGCTGAACGGATACGTTATATAGCGGGGATTGTAAGAA
>JAIRUO010000046.1 GCA_031254385.1 Treponema sp.
AAAAATCTCTATACTGACAAAACACTGTCGAAGGGTGTGCATAATGATTGTAATGAAATTCGGGGGAAGTTCCGTCGCAAATGCTGAACGGATACGTTATATAGCGGGGATTGTAAGAAGCCAAATAAAGCGTAAGCCCGTTTTGGTTTTGTCTGCAATGGGAGATACAACAGATCTGCTCCTCCAGATGGCGAAACAGGCGTGCGGTAAGGGGAAATTCTCCGCAGCCAAAATTGAAGATCTTCACCTTAAAACTATGAATGAGTTGAAATTGGGAGAGGAATCTCAAAAAGAAATAAAAGTCCTGCTTGATGAATTAGGAAAGCTCCTGACCGGAATTGCGCTTATACGTGAACTGACGCCAAAGACAAAGGATTATCTTGTTTCGTTTGGAGAGCGGCTTTCGGTGCGCATTGCCGTGGCCTATTTCAATAAAATTAAAATAAAAGCCACGGCTTATGATGCCTGGGATATTGGGTTTATCTCAAATTCCGATTACGGCAATGCGGAACTGCTCAAGCAAAGCTGGGACTCAATACCTAAGAAAATCCTTCCCTTGGTTGAGAAAGGTGAAATACCGGTGGTAACAGGTTTTATCGCAAAAGAGGTAAAGGGTGCCATCACAACATTGGGACGGGGCGGATCGGATCTCTCTGCGGCAATGATTGCGGCGGCGTGTAAGGCTGTGGAAGTTCAGTTCTGGAAGGATGTGGACGGTATCCTTACCGCCGATCCAAGCCTGATAAAAAACGCCAGCCCGGTAAAAACGATCAGTTATGAAGCGGCTGCGGAGCTTGCCTATTTTGGGGCACAAATATTGCACCCAAGGGCTATGCAGCCATGTATGAAAACCGGAACTCCGGTGGTGGTAAAGAATTCCTATAATCCTGATGCGCCGGGAACCAGGATTCTGCCTTCCATGGAAAAAAAGCAGCAGCCACTTCAGGCCATCAGTTCCCGGAGAAATGTTATCCTAGTGGATATAGTTTCCACACGCATGTTGGGACAGTACGGTTTTCTTGCAGAGGTTTTTGCCTGTTTCGCCAAACACTGTCTTTCAATTGACATGGTGGCCACTAGCGAAGTTTCTGTTTCCCTTACCTTGGACGGTACTTATGATCTAACGGCCCTAAAAAAAGACCTATCCAGGATTGCCAGCGTGGAAATCAAGACAGGCAAGGCTATCATTAGTATAATAGGGGACGTTAGGCGATCATCTGAAATCCTGGCGCGGTCTTTTAGAATCTGTGAATTGCTGGGGGTTACGGTGCAAATGATCTCTCAGGGCGCAAGCAAATTGAATATTTCCTTTATCGTAGATGATAACGAGGCGGCTGATGTTATCAAAGCGTTACATGAAGATTTTTTTGAAAGCCATACGCCGGGAGAAAAGCCATGAATATCGCGATTATAGGTTATGGGAAAATGGGAAAGCTCCTGGAAGAACGGGCCATCGAAAAAGGACATAATGTAATAGCGGCTATCGATCCGCATATAGCTCAGGAGAAAACTGTTAGGAGAACTATTCTGTACAAATCCATTAATGCTCTTGCGGATTTGCGAAACCTTGATCTGGCAATCGAAGTAACTCATCCGGATATAGCGCCGGGGAATCTCCTTTTCCTCGCAAAAGAAAAAATCGCAACGGTAACCGGTACTACAGGCTGGTACAGTAGGCTTCCGGAAATCAGCACAGCGTTTGAAAAGACCGAGACTTCTCTGTTCTGGGCGCCTAATTTCTCACTGGGGATGAACCTCTTCTACCGCCTTGCTGAATATGCCGCAGAAATCTTTGACCCATTCGGCGAATACGATGCTGGTGGTTTTGAAAGCCATCATAATAAAAAAGCTGACAGCCCTTCGGGAACGGCAAAAACTATTGCAGAGAAGGTGCTTTCAAAAATGACGCGGAAAAAAAAGGTAGTCTATGAAATGCTCGACCGACCACCGGCCCCAGATGAGCTTCATTTCGCAAGCCTTAGGGTCGGTTCTGTGCAGGGCCTTCACTCGGTTATTTTTGATTCATCATCTGACACAATTGAAATCACCCACACCTTGCGCAGTCGCGAAGGTTTGGCAGCAGGGGCCTTAAAAGCGGCGGAGTGGCTTTTCGCAAAAAAAGACAGCGGCGTCTTTACGATGGATGATATGCTGGCAGATATTCTACAACACAACAGAGGCCAAATATGAAATTTAATGGCGCGTACACAGCCCTTATTACTCCAATGCTCGATTCAGGAGAAGTAGATTATGACGGCTTCCGCCGTTTAATTGATTTTCAGCTTGAACAGGGTATAGACGGGCTTGTTCCCTTGGGAACCACAGGCGAAACTCCGACTCTGGAAGAAGATGAAGAAGAACGCCTTATTAAGATTGCTGTAGAAAGAGTGAAAGGCAGGGTTCCAATTATTGTCGGGGCAGGGTCTAATGACACCAAACACATGATTCAATATGTCCAGCGCGCCAAAGACCTTGGAGGCGATGCCGCGCTAGTGGTAACTCCTTACTATAACAAACCCAATGATGAGGGCTTACTTCGCCATTTTGAAGCTGCTGCGGCAGTTGGAATTCCTATAGTGATATATAACATCGCTTCACGGACGGGCTTGAATATCCCCACTCCCTTGATGGAAAAAATAGTGAAAATTCCCGGCATTGCCGGTGTCAAAGAAGCGTCAGGCGATCTTAAGCAAATGTGCGAAGTTATGCAAAACATCGCTATCCCCCGCAGGGAGGGCGGCAATCCTTTTACGGTTCTTTCGGGGGACGATATTTTTACACTGCCGCTCATGGCTCTGGGAGGGGACGGCGTTATTTCGGTAATATCCAATCTGGTTCCAGGCCGGGTAAAGGCCCTGGCTAAAGCATGTCAGGATAAAAATTTTGATGAGGCTAGGAAAATTCATTTCGAACTGCTCCCGCTAATTAAAGCCGCGTTTATCGAGACAAATCCCGCGCCAATCAAACTGGCCATGACTTGGGCCAGCCTTCCCGCAGGTCCGTGTCGGCTGCCTCTGGGCCGTATTTCTTCTTCAAGCGAGAGAGTATTAAAAGAAGCTTTGACTGGATTAGGTATCAATGTTAGCTGATGAATCATCGAACAAGGCTTTCAGTTCAATATTACGTAGCCCGTATCTCCGGCCTACTGCCTTGCGTTGCATACATTCCATCTTTCGCAATTTTTTCCTGCTTCAGTATAAGGCGGCACTTAATCCACGCCGTTTTAAAATATCCAGGGTTGATCATCCATTGGACAGAAAAATCCCCTTTAGGCCGGAAAAAGTGGAAATTTACCTTGATTTCGTCCCATTTTTCATCAGAATTCTGGGTTTTTTGCTCAAATTTTTTAATAATAGCGATGAGCATGTCAAGAACTCTATCGAATCCCTTGGCGCGTTATACGCAAGAGCCGCAGAAGTTTACTCGAAAAATTACTCCACTACGGATCGCCCCCGTTATCTGAAACGCTTTAGATTCATCGTAATCCATACCTTTGATCCTCATCTTCTGTGTATTCCGAGCCTTCACGTAATGATTGTGATACGGGCATATACGCAGCTTAGGGAAACACTGAAGAAACTAGGCGAAGAAGAAAACCGCTCATCCGAAATTGAAGAGGCCCGCCAAAGGGCGCTGGAAATTACCGAAGCGGTTCTCTACATAAAACAGCATAGTATAAATTGCATATCCGCAGCAATGTATGCCATGAGCTGTTTTGATGATTTATTCCCCCCAGAAGAAGCAGAACAATTTGCCAGAGATCTTTTTGTTGATTCCGATCAAATTTCCAAAGAAGATGCGGAAGCCATTAGAGAGCATATTCTCAGTCTTTATCGACAGTTTCTTGACCAGGGACAAAACTCATCTTCATGGGAAATGCCCCTCCTTGATTTCCTGGCTTCTCAACCAAAGAAATAAGATATACAATCATTATATGAAAGACTTAAACCAGATCAGAAGCAAAAATGCCTTTATAATTGATATGGACGGCGTTATTTATCACGGAAACCATATTCTTAACGGATCCGTGGAATTTGTGGAGTGGCTTGAAAAAAATAACAAGTCCTTCCTTTTCCTTACCAATTCAAGCGAGCGATCACCGGTAGAGCTTTCACAAAAAATGCAACGTCTGGGAATAAAGACAGAACCTTCTCATTTTTATACCAGCGCTCTGGCTACAGCCGGATTTCTCGCCTCGCAAAAGCCTGGCGGTTCCGCATATGTCATCGGCGAACCTGGGCTAATTCAGGCCCTTTATGATGCGGGATTAACAATGAACAATGTAAATCCCGATTATGTGGTGGTAGGTGAAGGCCGTTCTTATTCGCTAGAAACACTGGAGCGGGCCGTGCACCTTGTGCTGGGCGGCGCAAGGCTCATAGGTTCCAATCCTGATCTTACTGGCCCC
>JAIRUO010000069.1 GCA_031254385.1 Treponema sp.
GTAAAGGGTGCAAATATCGAGAAAATAGGATCGGAACTTCAAAAGCAAATTTCCAAGAAAGAACAAATACCTAAAATTCTGATAAAGATAAAAGAAGTACGCAACGCGGAGAATAACGCGCAAATAATTGCGCAGAACGTAGCCCGCCAGCTTCTGGCCCGTTCCAGCTTTAGGCGGACAATGAAGCAGGCAATTAGCAACGCAATCAAGAAGGGGAACGCCCAGGGGGTAAAAATCAGGCTTTCCGGAAGGCTAGGAGGCGCGGAAATGTCCCGTACCGAAGAGGCAAAAGAAGGCCGCATACCTCTTCATACCTTAAGGGCGGATATAGATTACGGTTTTGCCGAAGCCCAGACAACCTTTGGCGCCATTGGCGTAATAGTGTGGGTTTACAACGGCATGAAATTCGGCAAAGAACAGAAAGAAGACGCAGGTGTTCTGGTTCGCAAACGGCGGGACAGGCTTCCCGCGAAGAATTAAAGGGGAGCGCGATGTTAAGTCCTAAGCGTGTTAAACGCAGAAAGGTTCAGCGGGGAAGAATGCCCGGAAACGCAACTAGGGGCAACACCATAGCATTCGGCGAATATGCTTTGGTGGCTTTGGACAGGATGTGGATCACAAACCGGCAGATTGAAGCCGCCCGTATCGCTATGAACCGGCATATCAAGCGCGGCGGAAAACTCTGGATACGCATATTTCCGGACAAGCCCTTTTCCAAGAAACCCGCGGAAACCCGCATGGGCAAAGGGAAAGGCGCTCCAGAATATTGGGTAGCCGTAGTAAAGCCGGGTACCGTATTATTTGAATTGGGTGGGATTGATAAATCCCTGGCCGAACAGGCCATGAATCTGGCGGGTGCCAAGCTTCCCATTAAGTCCAAATTCGTGTGCCGTACGGACATGGAACTGGGCGCTTAAAACAGGAGAAGGATTAGAAGATGAAGAATTCGTTTAAGAACCTTTCCTTTGCGGAGCTCAAGGCCAAACGGGATGATCTTAGCAGGAAATATTTGGATTTTAGGTTTCAGATGGTTATCGGGCATGTTGACAATCCCTTGCAGAAACGCAATCTTCGCCGCCAGATTGCCCGTCTAAATACTCTGATCCATGCGCAGGAACTGGCCCAGGCGGATAAAGGAGTAAATCGTGGCTGAAGCAGCAGGCGCAAAGAGCGGAAAAAAGGAATTTGTTGGGCTTGTTAAAAGCGATAAGATGGATAAAACCATTGTAGTCTCTGTTGAGACCAGGGCTCTTCATCCCCTGTATAAAAAATACGTTATCAGGATGAAGAAAGTAAAGGCTCACGACGAAAAAAACGAAGCCAAGATCGGCGATAAAGTGCGAGTGGTTGAATGTCGGCCTATCAGCAAAGAAAAGTGCTGGAAGCTGGTAGAGATCCTTGAACGCGCCAAATAAGGGAGTTAAGGCAAAATGATCCAGGTGGAAACTTTCCTGAATGTGGCGGATAATTCAGGGGCAAAGATAGTACAGTGTATAAAGGTTTTGGGCGGAACCAAGCGAAAATGCGCCAGCATCGGCGATGTAATTGTCGTTGCTGTCAAAGACGCTCTTCCGACATCGGTCATTAAAAAAGGATCGGTTGAAAGGGCAGTGATAGTCCGTACCCATAAGGAATACCGGCGACCCGACGGAACCTATATACGTTTTGATGATAACGCTTGCGTTATAATTGACGCAGCGTTAAATCCCAAGGGGAAACGTATTTTTGGACCTGTCGCCAGGGAACTCAGGGAAAAAGCCGAGTACATGAAGATCGTTTCCCTTGCCCCGGAGGTATTATGAGGTTTATGGGAATTCAAGTTAAACCTTGTATGTTAGGAGCAGTATATGGCTGAAAAAGTAGCGCATAAATTCAAACTTAAAAAAGAAGATTCGGTCCAGATTATTACAGGTAAAGATAAAGGCAAACGCGGCCGCATCCTTAAGATATTAAGAGATAAAGACCGCGTAGTGGTGGAAGGCGCTAACATTGTCAAGAAAGCGAAGAAAAAACGGAATCAGCAGGACCGAGGCGGGATAGTTGAACTTGAAGCCCCCATTCACGTTTCCAATGTTGCGTTAATTTGCAAAAAATGCGGGCCTACGCGTATTGGCTATAAATTTGAAACCGGAAAGGATGATAAACCGACAAAAGTCAGGATATGCAAGAAATGTGGGGAGGCATTGTGATGAAAGGTTACGAGCCGCGGCTTAAAAAAATATTCCGCGAACAGATAGCCCCGGAAATGCTCAAAGAGTTTAACTATAAAACCCCCATGCAGATTCCGAAGCTGGAAAAAATTGTCGTAAGCATGGGGGTAGGTGAAGCCCTACAGAACAAGAAGCTTTTGGACGCTGCTATTGACGATCTGACCCTTATAACCGGACAAAGGGCGGTTAAAACAAAGGCCAGGAAGAGCATCGCCAATTTCAAGATCCGGGCAGGCCAGGAGATAGGGGCAAGGGTTACCCTTAGAGGCACTATTATGTACGAATTTATGGATCGCCTGGTAAACGTGGCTCTTCCCCGTGTAAAAGACTTCCGAGGAATTAATCAGAATGCCTTTGACGGTCACGGCAATTATTCTCTGGGGATTACCGAACAGATAATTTTTCCAGAAATAGATTTTGATAAGATTGCACGCGTAGCTGGTCTCAATATAGCTATTGTTACTACGGCGCGAACCGATGCGGAGGCAAAAGCCTTTCTCGGTAAATTCGGCATGCCCTTTAGAAAATAAGAGGTGTTAAATGGCAAGAAAAGCGATGATAATTAAGGCCGCTAGGCCGCCAAAATATAAGACCCGGAAGGTAAACCGTTGCAGGATCTGCGGCCGTGCCCGTGGGTATCTAAGGAAGTTTCAAATGTGCCGTCTCTGCTTCCGAAAGCTCGCAAGCGAGGGACTTATCCCCGGTGTTACTAAATCAAGTTGGTAGGAGTTTAGGATGAGCGTTTCTGATCCCATTGCGGATATGCTGACCAAAATCCGGAACGCCGGAATGGCAGGACATGAGAAGGTTGATATTCCCACCTCCAAACTCAAACTTGAGATTGTGAAGATACTAAAGACCGAAGGGTATATCAAAAATTTCAAAAAGGCGAGCCAGGAAGGGGCCAATGTAATCAGGGTATTCCTGAAATACGACGAAAGAACCGGTCCCATCATTCATGGCATAGAGAAAGTATCTAAACCCGGACGTCGGGTTTATTTGGGCTATAAAAAAATGCCCCGCGTGTTTAACGGTTACGGAACCCTTATTGTGTCAACATCGTCGGGGGTTACCACCGGAAAAAAAGCCGCAGAAAAGAAAGTCGGCGGCGAGATTATTTGTACAGTCTGGTAAGGGGAATATATGTCACGCATCGGTAAAATTCCGGTCAAGGTTCCCAAGGGGGTCAAAGTTACCTTTAAGGACGAGGT
>JAIRUO010000134.1 GCA_031254385.1 Treponema sp.
CTTGATCTGGCGGCCCTTGCGAAATCCGGAAAGGAACCGGACTACAGCAAAGATTTTTTTGGCCAGTGGACCGGGCTTGCCGTGACAGGCCAGCTTGAAGCAGAAGCCTACGCGCTGGCCCTCTCCAGGGTTTATACCTTTGGCCCCACCTTTAGGGCGGAAAACTCCAACACCACCCGCCACCTTTCGGAATTCTGGATGATAGAGCCGGAAGTCGCTTTTGCACGACTGGAAGACAATATGGCACTGGCCGAGGAATTTTTGAAATTTCTTTTCGGGGCCGTTCTAAAAGACTGCGCCGAAGACCTAGCCTTTTTTGACGCCCATGTTGAAAAGGGTATCATCGAAACATTGCAGTTAGTGGCATCCGCGAAATTCAGCCATATAACTTATACTGAAGCCATTGCCGAACTAGAAAAAGGCGGGCCCTTTGAATTCAAGCCTTATTGGGGCTGCGACATTCAAACAGAACACGAAAAGTTCCTTTCTGAGAAAGTCGCCAAGGGGCCGGTAATTGTTACGGATTATCCAAAAGAGATCAAAGCCTTTTATATGAAGCTGAACGATGACAAGAAAACCGTACGCGCCATGGACGTGCTAGTTCCGCGTTTGGGTGAAATTATCGGCGGTTCGGAAAGGGAGGAAAATCTAGATAAACTGGAAAAGCGCATTGAGGAACTGGGATTGAACAAGGCCGATTACGCCTGGTACCTGGATCTCCGCCGCTTTGGCACGGTTCCACATTCGGGCTTTGGCCTGGGCTTTGAACGCCTTATTCAGTATGTTACAGGTATGATAAATATCCGTGACGTAATACCCTTTCCCCGTGCGCCCGGTCAGGCCGCGTTTTAACAGATGCAAAAAAAAAGCCTATTTGCATTATTATTGCTTTTTAATCTTTCTCTTGCAGAGGCGCAATTGATACCACGTGATTCTATGTATGACACTCCCGAAATCGGATCCCGTGCAGCCGTTTTAATCGACGCTGCCACGGGTACTCTTCTATACTATAAAAATCCTGATGAAGAGATCCCTCCGGCCTCGCTGACAAAACTCGTGGTCATGCATCTGGCCTTAGAAGAAGTCAAGGCAGGCCGGGCTTCCCTGGACGCGGTAATAGTTCCACCGCCGGAAAGCTGGGTCATAAATCAGCCGCCAGGGTCAAGCTTGATGTTTCTGGGCGAAGATCAGCGTACCAATTTGCGGGATTTGCTTCTTGGCCTGGCCGTCCCCTCGGGCAATGACGCGGCGGTTGCTGTAGCCCTGCAATTTGCGCCTACTGTCGATGAATTTGTCGCAAGGATGAACCAGGTAGCGCAGTCCCTTGGGTTGACAAGAACGCATTTTGTCGAGCCTTCTGGAATTTCAGAATTTAATATGACCACTGCCAGGGAATTTGCCCTGTTCAGCCGCTTCTATTTAAGGAACCATCCTGAAACTTTGCAGGATTATCATTCTGTACCCGTGTTCGCATACCCAAGAGTGGAAAATGTCGCGGAAGCTCTACGAAGGCGGCCTGGAACCATAGTTCAAAACAACAGCAACACCCTTCTGGGAACTTTTGATGGCGTAGACGGCATAAAGACCGGTTACATCGACGAGTCCGGCTATAATATCGCCCTAACAGCCCAGCGTGGAGAAACACGGTTTATCGCGGTTATCCTGGGTGCTCCTTTACGGGGGGGAATTCAAATCCGGGAAGAAGACGGAAGAAAACTATTAACCTGGGCCTTTGACAATTTTAAGACCGTCAGGCCGGAACCCCCTGATCTGGAAAAAGCAAGAATCTGGAAAGGCAAAGTTGATTATGTCGGCCTTAGCCCGGATGAGGTTTTGGATTTCACCTCACGATCCTACAGAGCCGAAACGCTTTACTATAAAACCGAAATTTTCGATACGCTCATTGCCCCCCTGCCCATTGGAAGCTTTGTGGGCAACTTAATCATCTATGATGATGAAGGCGAATTGCACAGGGTTCCCCTTGTTACCAATGAAGAAATCCCCGCAGGAGGATTTTTCAAGCGTCTATTTGATTCGATTAGGCTGTTTTTTAGGAAAAAGTGAAACCCCTACTTATATTGATTCAAAATCTTCGACACAGGAACAACCGTATAGCCTTCTTCGGCTAACGCATCCAAAAGCACGTTTATATGCCGGAAAAGGTAATCGCTCCTGCCGCCGCTTAACAGGCCCAGCCTGATGGGAATTATCGCGTCCGGCCAGGTCTGGCTTATTACGCGGGCCATTAGAAGATCGATCATGTCTGCCGCAGAGTATTGGGGTATGTTATATTTTATTTCATCTTCCCGGCTTACCCAGTCATAGGGATCAATGTTCCGGTTAACCGTTATATAGCCGGCCCTTGCAGCGGCAATATTCGCTTCTCCTGATGTCACATACCAGGGGGCATGCCAAAGCAAGGCCAATTCCCTGCCTGTGGCATTAAAGTATTCGTCCTCGTTTCTGGCAAGGCCGCTGGCAATGAAGCCGCTGTCAAACTGGTAACGGGAATCGGAAAGATCAATGGGCGAAAAAAACATTGAGGCGGCCTCATGCCCGGCTTCGGCTATGTCTCTGGCTGCCGAGGGATAGCGGCGTATGAATTCGCCGCCCAGGAAAAAGGTAGCCTTTATGCCAAAACGGTTTAGGGCGGCCAGGACTTCCGGCAGCCCTTCTGCATCATCATACAGATCAAAACAGAGGCCCAACTCGCGGGTATTGGAAGCGGACTGCGATAATATAGCTGAAGTTAATGGCGGAGCAATTAGCGAGAAGGTACCTGTCAAAGCAACATTGCGGATCATGGGCAGATTTTCATAAGGGCCGCTGCTCTGGGTTTCCAAATATACCCTATAGCGACTTGAAACCTGGGAAGCTGCGCGTAACGGAGGATTAACTATTTCGGCCCAGGGCCTAATGCCATCCGTAACATACCAGATGCCGCTGTTTTGGGCCAGTATCCTTGCTGTGCCATTAACGCTCCTTGATGCATCTTCAAAACCATAACTAGCTGCGCTTGAAAGGCAGATAAGATCGCGGCTTAAAACTCTTCCCCCGCCCGGGGCAAGCCGTATTCTTTCTATACGCCAATCGCCACCTGCTATGATCTCATCGTTTCCATTCCAAAGGCAGGAATAAGAAGGGCTGGAACTAATTGTAGTCAGGAGCCGCCAATTCGCATAATCATAAATAAAAATGCCCCTTTCTCCCCAAAAAAGAATCAACCTGCCGTCTGGAGAAAGGCTTGCATGGGTACTTGAAGGAGGCGCAAGGGAAACAAAGGCTCTATTGCTGTCTACAATATCCAAGCGCCAGGCCATAACCCGTGCAGTTGCCGTCTGGACAGAGGCAATTAGCGTAATACCGCCGGCAGCAGGCCAGAATACCTGAACGCCAGAACACGAACCGGGAAGAACCAGATAGGGCAGACCGGAACTTGCCTCATTATAATCATTTAAATTCAAAGGATAATAAAAAATATTCCTCCCGCCTTTTGAAAGAAGCAGGGAATTTGCGTCAGGTGCCATCCAGAAAGTATCAAAATGCGGATCAAACTCAAAGGGAATACTTCCGGCAATGCCGCCTATATCCAGAATATCAGCATACAAAGAACGGGTGAATAATTCATTTCCCCGTACCCTGTAAATTGTCGATCCCTTAAGATAAAAGAAATCTCCGCCCTGGCCCCAGGAAATAGAATTTATCGCCCCGTCTCCGATTAAGCGGAAATTCTCGTCCACCAGAGGGACGGAAAAATTCGTTGTAGCATAATACAGCTTGCCCAGCCGGGAATAAATAAAGAAGCGGGAATCTTGGCTCCAGGAAGCGGGAAATGTTTTTTCCGGTCGCTCTACACGGGAGGCAATGGGTATAACGATTCCGGTACTAACTTCACTTAGGATCAGAGTTCCATAAGCATAGGTTTCTGGCACTATAGAAAGAATCCACCGGCCATTAGGAGAAACCGCTATCTCTTCTACACGCCCTCTGACAGCCGCAGAAGAAAAACCTTCTTGTGGAAGTCCGCCTCTTAATGGAATCCTGGAAGCCCCGGATGAATTGCGTATCTGTAAAGTATTGCCGCCGTCAAGCAGTTCCATGCGTTCTGGAAAAACAGTGAGCTTGCGTATATATCGATCATCTATACGGGAAAAAAAAAGCTCTTCCTGGCTAATAAGCCCCGGAAAATTTGCCTTAAAGAGCAGCCTTGAGTCTTCGGAAAGGTCGGGGCCAGAAAAACTAATCTGCCCCCAGAGAGCTTGAGACAAAATAAGAAAAACAAGTGTTTTTCCTAAAGCCTTCATTCTGGGCCTTTTTCATTTTCCGTTGCCAGAGGAATCATCGCGTCCAGTTCCACTTCCAGGCTGTTAAGAATTGTTTCCAGTTCTCCTAGTCGCCTTATGGAATGGCGAACCTGCATATCATGAAGCCGACTACAGGTATCATCAAGGAGAGTTTCAAAAAAAGAATCATCGTGCAATAGAGGAGAGCCGTTCAGAGGATTTATAATATATGAATTTACATTTTTATTCATTAAAAACCGTTTCGGAATCGGAAATTTCCGATATTTCTACGGGAGTTTCCATATTCATATTCCCCGATGAATCAATGGCACGAATAAATGTCGTCGCCGCAGCTAAAGCAATAAGAATTATGACCAGTTTACGCAATATAACCTCCCCATGCGGTTATACAACACAGTATAAACGCTACAGTGATAAATAATCAAGTGGATTAACCGCCTTGTCGTCTTTATAAAGTGCAAAATGAAGATGAGGGCCGGTACTTCTGCCGGTACTTCCTACCTCGCCAATCTTGGTTCCCTGATCCACCTGAGCTCCCTGCTGAACCGAAGTTACAGAAAGATGGGCATACAGAGTCTGAAAACCTCCGCTGTGGCTGATAATGATATATTTGCCATAAGTAGGACTATTGCCAACCATAGACACTCTACCGGAAGAAGCGGCCTTTACAGGAGTACCTGTGGGAGCAGCCAGATCCAGAGCCTCGTGAAGCCGCTGACTGCCATCAAAAGGATCTGCGCGCCAGCCGAATGAGGAACTTAACCTTGCGCCTGTCCCCTTTAGGGGAGAAATAAACAAGGTGCCTAAAGCCATGCGCAGATCATTGGCCGGCATACGGGCACCAGGCAGAAAAATAGTTTGCCCCGGCATTATAAAATCACTCTGCAAGTTATTAGCGTCAACTATTACAGAAAGCGGAATACTCCAGGCCTTGGATATCTTTGATAAGTTATCCCCTGCTTTAATTACATAGGGAATACCGTTCATATTGGGAATTTTTAGTACCTGTCCCGGCCTGACCAGATGGGCATTGATAAGATTATTCGAGGCAATAACGGTATCCATGGAAAGCCCGTAAGAAGCTGCAATTCTTGATACCGATTCGCCGCTCTTAACCGTATGGTCTATCCAGAAAAAGTATTCCACCATTTTTAGGGGTATATCATCCTGAGCTTCTTCAGCAACGGTTCCTTCTATATGAGGAACAACGGCCTCCGGGATAGTGGTGTTTATTTCGGGGGCAGAATCAGCAGCAATTCCGGTTTCTGTTGCGCCCGGCGAATTCATAATTCCTGCCATATTAGCCGCTCCCCCAGAATCCTCCAGAGGGGTCAAAGAAACCACATCCCGTTGCAGCAATGAAGAAATATTGTTCCAGTTATACATGAGCAGTATTGATCCTGTAATCAATAGAAGCATGGCAGGAAGGAGAGGTATGGAGAAAGATCCGGCTTTAGTATGCTTTGATTTATTAGTCCGGTTTCTATGCCGTATTTTGCTGCGCGTGGGACTTCTCCGGGCGACATTTTCTTCCGCAGCGTTTGTATTGATCTCTGCCTGATTATTTACCATCTGATTAGTGCTGCGCCGGGCATGAAGGGGGCAGGGCTTATATTGCTGCCTTATCTGCGTAAGTACGCTAGAATTGCTCTTTGCCCGTGATACTATACTTTTGGGCCTGTATGCGGTTTTATGCGAAGAAACCGTGTCCGAACCAGCAGGCGAACGGCGAGCGCCCCCTTGAGGGCGTCTGCCTCTGGCTTCCTGCCTGCGAAGATTTTTCTGAAAAGTTAAAAAATCTAACATAGTATATTAGGTTTATCGACATTATAAAGGGGAAGCATTATACTCCTTATATGGGAAAGCGCTCAACAGAAAGAGCCGCAGGGGGCCACGGATCGATTACAAAAGCAATTATCGGTGCTCTTATTACCGCTCTGTTTTTGAAGCTTTTTTTATTTGATTTCATGATTGCAGAAGGACACTCCATGGAGCCTTCCATCATGCCGGGTAAAGTACTGCTGGTATGCAAACTGGTCTACGGAATAAGGATTCCAGGATCGGGGGCCTACCTTTTGCGATGGGCTTCGCCACGCGAAGGGGATATTGTGGTTTTTTATACCCCTTTAGGCGAGATTGCGGTTAAACGCTGCGGCGAGATTTCCCTAGAAAATTACTTTTACGCCTTGGGGGACAATAGCCTTCATTCTTATGACTCGCGGTCTTACGGCCCGGTTCTTATGGATAATATAGTAGGCAAGGTATTGGGTATACGATGAATGGACAAGGCCGGCCGACCGACAGGCGCTTTATCGCTTTTGCCTCAATTCTCGCCTTGGGAGTTTTGATTGTACTCCTAAGGTACGCCTTCCTGATGCTCGGAACTGTGGAAACCATATCAAGCCTTAGGACTGAACTGGTCTCGGGCAGAGGCCCCATTCTGGATCGCAACGGCAACGTGCTTGCCATGGAGATACGGACAGGCAATATAACCCTTTGGCGTCCGTCTATGAGAGATCCCAATAATCCGGCGGAGTTGAGCATTGAACTGGCACCTATTCTGGAAATCCCTGCCTATGAAATCGAAGAACGCATTGTCAATTCCAGGAGTGACTTTATATACCTAAAAAGGTATGCCGATGAAAGCACTATCAGGCTTATAGAAGCGGCGCTTGCGGAAAACCGGCTTAGGGGAGTAAGCATAGAGCCCATGTTAAGCCGGGTTTATCCGGAAAACAGCCTGGCCGCGCAGATTATAGGTTTTACCGCAGTTAGCATACAGGATTCGGAAGAACTAGCAGGGACGATCACGGCTACCAGCAGGGAAGGCGTTGCTGGCATAGAATTCGCCTTTAATAAGGATTTATCTCCCAGTATAACTCCTTCGCTCTTAGGTAGCAGAACCTACCTGAACGGGGATCGCATATACCTGACCTTGGACATAAATGTCCAATTAATTCTGGAAAATATCGCAACCAGAATAATGATAGAAAGCAACGCAGAAGCGGTGATGTTTATGGCTATGGACCCCAGAACCGGGGACATACTTGGGTCCGCGTCTCTTCCTGGCTTTAATCCCAATGACATCAATAGCTCAAACGAAATATCCCGTATGGACCGGCCTTCGATCTGGTCCTATGAACCAGGATCTACGTTTAAGATATTCTCTCTTTCCGCCCTGCTTGATGAAGGGGCCATTAAAGAAGACACCATTTTTGTATGCAACGGCCATTATGAGGGAATTGATAACCAGGGCAGAAGATACACCATTAACTGCCTTGGAGCGCATGGCGCGGTAACTGCCAGGGACATTATTATCCATTCCTGCAATGCCGGGGCAGCTTATGCGGCAGACCAGATGAATGCCGATCTTTTTTCGGCAATACTTCGGGAATTTGGCTTTGGAAGCCGTACCGGCCTGGGAATACCTGGCGAAACAGCGGGTTTTTTCCGTTCCGCTGACCGGTGGACCTACAGATCAAAACCCACCATAGCTATGGGGCAGGAGATAGCCGTATCAGCCCTCCAGATGCTCCAGGCTGCCACCGCCATTGCCAACAATGGTATTTTGGTGCCCCCCAGGATCATTTCCCGCATTGTGTCCTGGGATGGAAAAGAAACCAGGGATATTGACGCAGGCCAGCCCAGGCAGGTTTTAAGGCCGCAAACAGCCCAGGCCATGCGTAGCTATATGATGGATGTAACTTCCGATATAGGCACGGGCTGGCGGGCCAACATGGAAGATCTTTCCCTGGCTGTAAAAACCGGTACCGCCCAGATGATAGATTCCGAAACCGGGCGTTATTCAGACACTGATTTTATAGCAAGCTGCATTGCCTTTCTCCCGGCAGAGAATCCTTCCCTTATACTTTACCTGGCAATTATAAAACCTCAGGGGGAATATCTGGGAGGAAGAATCGCCGCTCCCCCTATACGGGAAGCCGCAGATGAGCTGATCAATTACCTGGGCATCCCCAGGGGCAGCAATCCCCAGGTTGTTCATTCAGGCACTATTTCCATTCCGCAATTAACGTACCCTGAAATTACCGATACTGTGCCCGACTTTATTGGCTATTCCAAACGCCAGCTTTTGCCCCTACTTTTAAGGGATGATCTCTACTTCCGCATACTGGGAGACGGCTGGGTCAAACGCCAAAGCCCGGCACCCGGAACGCCCCTGCGCCCGGATACAGTAATCATCCTGGAACTGGAATGACTGATATCTCCCTGGTAAAAAAAAATTACCCAAACCTCATACAAGAGCTAGACAAGAAAGACGATGATGAACTTGGTTCCGGCGATATAATAGTAGAAAGGACTTCATTTGGATTTCCTGTACTTAAAATCAAAGGGCTCTATATTCATTCGCCTAGAGACCCTGTTAAAGAAAGCCAGAGACAGGTGGAAAGCGTTTTATCTTTGGATACCAATCAACCACAAATCCAAAATTGCCCCATTATCATACTGGGTTTTGGCCTGGGCTATGTTGCAGAGGCGGTTGCCCTGAAAGCTCCCGGCCGGCCCATCATTATAGTAGAAAAACGAAAAGAACTACTGCGCCTTGCCCTGGAACTCCGGGATATTGCGCCCCTGCTCCTAAATAACCGCATTGCCTTTGTCCTGGGCAGAACAGAAGGGATAGGTGCGGCCTTAAGCCTCTTTGAAGCTGCCGGGAAACCCCTCATTATCAAAAACCGGAACCTGATTACCCTGGACGAAGCCTGGTACAAAGAGGCTGAAAACGCAGTATACTCATGGAAATCAAGAAACGATGTAAACCGGGCAACCCTTAAGCGTTTTGGCCGGCGCTGGGTAAAAAACCTTTCCCGCAACTTGGCAGCAATACGGGATCTGCCTGGCATTTCCCGTTTAAAAGACATACTTAAAGGAAAAGATATTCCAGTATTTTTGGCTGCCGCAGGTCCAAGCCTTGATAAAAGCCGTGCTATTATCCCGGAGCTAGCCAAACGCTGTGTTGTAGTCGCGGTGGACACCAGTCTGCGCTTTGTCTTGGGAACGGGAATAGATCCCGATTTTACTGTTTCCCTTGATCCTCAATACTGGAATTTCCGGCATCTGGACTGCGCTCCCGCTCCAAAAACCATGCTAATTGCGGAATCAGCGGTTTATCCAGCCTGCCTGCGCCATACTTTCAAAGGTATTTTTCTTTGCGGCTCTCAATTCCCCCTGGGGCGTTTTATAGAGGACAAGGTTGATCCCAAAGGAGAAGTCGGGGCAGGAGGCTCTGTGGCAACAGCCGCATGGGATTTTGCTCGCATACTTGGTGCCTCGTCTGTCTGGATAGCCGGTCTTGACCTCTCTTTCCCCGGATACAAGACCCATTTTAAGGGCGCATTGTTTGAAGAAAAATCCCATGCGCAATCATTCCGTTTTGCCCCTGCAGAAACCTGGTCAATAAAAGCCCTTAGGGACGGCAATCACTTTACGGCCAAAAGCGCCGCTCGAGGCTCGGTATTAACCGACCAAAGGCTTTCCCTTTACGCAGCTTGGTTTGAAAACCGCTTTAGCATGTACCCTAAAATTAGGAATATAAGCCTTTCGGGAGAGGGACTTGCCATAAAAGCACTGGAAATAGGCCAGGAAGAGGAGCTTTTGGCCCTTCCAGAGCGCCGCAATGAGATAAATTCTCTGTTGGACAGGGCTTTTAGCATAGAAAATGACGAAGCAACACCTAAAAAATATGAAGAATCCGTAAAAACCCTGTTAGCCGGGTTAAAAGATATAAAAGACACGGCAGAAGAAGCAGCCATTTTGGCGGAAACCTGGTGCAGGCGCTTCAAAAACGGCCATTCTGATACGGGAGACGAAGAAAAAGTCCTTAAAAAGCTGGATAAGGCCAACCAAATAATCACAAACAGCGCGGTTAAGGAAGTTGCAGGCTTTCTTTTCCCAGATTTAAGCGAAGCAGAAAAGAATCCCAACACAGATGCCACTCCAATAGTCAGGCATCTGGACTACTCACAGTTTTTTTATAAGGCTCTTGCCGAAAGCGCAGAATACAACCTCAATTTACTCAAGTCCGCAAATTGATACACCGATACTAAAAATAACGGGAGGGAAACCTCCAAAAAGAATTGACGGTGCGCGGCGGACTTAGTCCGCTAAGGTCCAGGCGCACCGTCTTTTTTTTATCAGCGCTTTTTGCTCTGCCGGTAGAGCTCCGCCAGATAATCGCCCAGATTTATTTCTTTACCCTGAAGCCATGCAGCCGAAATTCCGTTTGTATGGAAACTTCGTTCCTCGTTCCTTAGCAAACAGTAAGCCTCAATGTAAAAATCATATTCCTTTGTTCCGTCATCATTATTATCTACCGAACCAATAACACGAAAGGGAATAATATCACGGGTGGTTTTTACGTCTTTGGTGTCTTCATAAGCAATCGTGATAGGCGGATTCCGCTTGAGCAATTCCGGCGTCAATGGTTCCATCTGGCTGAGCAGATCTTTTATTGACGAATTATCGCTTTCGGATAAAGGCCAAAAATCAATTTTTCCATTGTCCCCGTCTTTTTTACAGATTTTATCAAAAACGGAAAGATCAATCGACTTCTTTGACGCAGGCATATCCTTGGACCGTGCGGAACCGGAACGGAGCTTCTTGATAAAAATGATAAAAAAGCATACCACAAGGAGTATAAGTACAGCGGCAATAACCCAATGCATAGGTGCCCCCATAGTTTGGTCTATTTATTAAGTATACTGCTTTTTGATTAAACCGCAAGGGTTATTGTTCAATACCCAGGGCATAAGCATATGCTTGTATTAGTATATACCCGCCGGACAGGGAGCGTGCCATAAAAAACCCTGTAGAATCTGGTGCGAACCGTCAGACCAAAGGTCTGCGGTTCGACGGAGCACAAGGTCTCCGCGAACCAAAGGTTCGACGCCAGGGAACTCCAGATGTTTTTTCTGCCCCGCATCCCTGCTCCGGCGGTTCTCTGCTGATACATGACAAAAGCATTCACTCTGCGTATAGAACAAATGCTTTCGCCCTGTTCAATACTTATTAAGTATCTCGTTTAAAATTTCATTCGTTGACTGGTCGATCTGCGTTTTAATCTGAGTTTTGATTTGAGTTTTCATGGAATTGGGCAGACGGGGAAACAGGCTTTCGGAATCAGAATTACCGCTATCATCCGTCTGTTTTTTGAAGAAGTGGTAAGGCTCAATCCTCAGAATTTCCGCCATTTTTTCTATCAGTTCCATAGAGGGGAATCTGCGCCCTATTTCAATATCCCCAATATAACTGGCCCCTGTATCGCAATACTCCGCCAGTTTCATTTGTGACAACCCTTCTTTTTTGCGGAATTCCTTCAAATTGCGGATAAAAATCTGTCTCAAGGTCATTTTTATATGCTAATAGCCGAAATATTAAATGAACCATCGGCTATATGACGTATTTTTATCATTGACATTTATCGTCAATACGTACATAATAAAAACAGGAATTTTGTCATTTTAGGTATTATTTTAAAATGAATTAATAAGGTCACTGTTATGCTCATTTGCCACGGGAAGGTGTCTAAAATGGGCTGACCAATTCTTTGGAGGATTGTAAAGGAGTTTTTGATGTACCTATTCAAACGAATCGGACTTTTTTTGATCGGCGTCTTGATTCTGGCTTGCGGAAGCGTCCCGGCTCCTGTTTCGGCTGCCCTCTCATCGGATGAGTTGGATGCCGCAATTAGGGAAACATCGGATTACCTCAACAAGCAGCTTCCAAGGGGGAACAAGCTCCTGATCCTCAACATCCAGTCAGAATTTCCGGCGCTGTCTGAATATATTATTGACGAGCTTATCGCCAACACGGTAAATGACCGGGTTTTTTCCGTAGTAGATCGGCGGCAGCTTGACACTATCCGGGCCGAACTAGGTTTCCAGATGTCCGGAGAAGTGAACGATGAAACAGCGCAATCTGTAGGACAAATGACCGGGGCGCAGATAATCATTTCCGGGGCTATTTCCAGAATTGGAGATTTGTACCGTCTGCGGGTACGAGCGCTGAGCGTACAGAGTGCCGAAATTGAAGGCCAGTTCAACCGGAACATTCCCAATGGTTCCACCGTTGCGGCCCTGGTACAAAGCCAGGCAAC
Source organism: Treponema sp. (assembly GCA_031254385.1). Next base: position 12,418 of record JAIRUO010000134.1, read on the forward strand.
TGGCTACGGCAGCAGCGCAAATTACAGCGGATCAGGCAGCGTTCAGGCGACTGCGCCTGTGGCTCCTGTTTCTCAACCTACGCTTGTGGCTCCAGTACAGTATACTATTACCTTTAATGCCAATGGTGCAAGCGGAATGGCACCCTCTGCACAAACTGTGTTGAATGGTGAAAGCATTATCATTCCCGATATAGGCGCAATGACCAATGCTTGGGGAACCTTTGGGGGGTGGAATACAAGAGCGAATGGAACAGGTACGCCATATGTGGCAGGTGATTCTTTTATTGTAACTGCCAATTCCCAGTTATATGCACAGTGGATAGAAAAAGTTTATATGATCGGCGAAACCGGTCCGGCAGGGGGATTTATTTTCTACGATAAAGGGGTACGGGAATCCGGTTGGAGATATCTAGAGGCCGCACCTATTGATTTTACAGATGTGCAATGGAGCGCATCATCAACAAGGATTGAAGGAACTGGAACAGGCATTGGTGATGGAAGGAGGAACACACAACTTATTATAGCAGAATTTGTACGTTTAGGAGAAACGAGCCGTGCAGCGCAATTCGTAGTGGTATATGATGGAGGAGGTTATACAGATTGGTTTTTACCCAGCAGGGACGAATTAAACGTGATGTACAGAAATTTGAAACAGAAAGGTGTAGGTAATTTTTCTAACGACTGGTACTGGTCTTCGTCTACGTACACAATAAGTGTATATAGCGGACATGTATATAGACAGAGGTTCAGCAATGGTTTCCAAGAATATACAACGATTGGGGGAAGTGCTACTCCCTGTTCAGTTCGTGCTATACGGGCTTTTTAGTGGCATACGGCTTTAGTATACACATTCGTTGAATGTGGAGTGATTTTGCAGTTGCCCCGTAAGGAGGGGTGACGTAATAAGGAGTTTTTATGGGATATCAAGAAGATCTTGATAAAGCAAACAAGGCGATTCAGAGGAACCCGAAAGATGCAGATGCATATCGTGATCGCGGCGGATTGTATGGAGCCATGGGTGATTCTCAACAGTCAATTTCGGACTTTAGTATGGCAATAACTCTCGCGCCAAGTTACGGCGCTTATTATGGACGCGGCTTTGAATATGGTAAAGCAGGTGATTTTGAACAGGCAATTGAGGATTTTAATATGGCTTTGGAGCTCGAGCCATCCGATCCTGCAGGTGCTCGCCTTAGCCTTAATGAGGCTCATAAAGGTAACAGAAGCCATTTTGGCGGCTAAGGTAGTGCGGTGGTGCCTGGCACCATGTGCGTATACACATTCGTTGAATGTGGAGTGATTTTGCAGTTGCCCCATAAGGAGGGGTGACGTAATAAGGAGTTGAAAATGGTATATGTAGTTATATCGGATATTAATTATTCCTCCGATTCTTTTCTTAGACCTGATACAGGGACTATTCGTTTTGTTAATAAGGGTGAAATCCCACTTCCTGAGAATGTGGATCGTACAGTCGGTAATCATTGGTACAATGAGACATATTTTTCTGACTATGAGAAAGCTAAAACCAATTTCAAACAAGTCGAAAATATGTGGCAGCGTCGTAATGATGCCCAAGTAAGCTTCAGTGATGAAACATAAGCTACGAGGCAGCAATACACGGTGATATGGGTTTTCAGTCGAGTGAACCAGATTCCGTATTGAATTCTTACCACGGAAGTTTTCCGTGTTTTGAATGTCGCCCTTTGGGCGGAAAAATTAACAGCCGGTGGGCTATAAACACAAAAGGAAAGGTTATGAAATACTCAAAACCGGTGATTGTGGCGCAGAACAGCAAGCAGGGGAGCTATGCTGCAGGATGTCCTGAGCGTGTCCGTGGCAGTTGCAGTCGTTGTGAATTGAAAGGGTAATTATGTCACAAAGGGCGTTCTTCTGGGGAACGCCTGTATCTTGGGATATCCAGAGGATACTATATGCGTTACCGACAAAGATTTGACACCTTCATCCGCATATATGACGATATCGGCTATATAACCAGCAAAAGCGATTTTAGTGACAGGGTTGTTGATGCGTCAGGGGCAGTGTTCCTGAGAGCTATTTCCCGTAAGCCAAAAACACTGGAAGAAATATGTATAGAAATCGCACAGAATTTTATTGATGTTTCCCCAGCAGATCTGGCGGATGATGTTAAGGATTTCTATTCAATTCTTGAACAGGATGGGTTTATAGTAAGCGGAGAAACAGAAGAGGAAATAGACAAAAAAGATGTCCGTTTCTCATATTCTGTGCTGGAGCCAAAAACCGTCAAAGCTGATTTTACTCCTGTAATACAGCGGGCGACAAAAAACACACAGGATTTTCTCGATGAACATTTCAAAGAGAAACCGCATTTAATGTCCCTGCAAATAGAGCTTTCCAGCCGTTGTAATGAACGTTGTGTCCATTGCTATATCCCTCATGAAACTAAAATAAACGATATTGATCCCACCCTCTTTTACGATGTTCTGGATCAATGCAGGGAAATGGGGGTTTTGGGGCTGACCCTTTCGGGCGGTGAGCCCATGCTGCATAAAAACTTTTGCGATTTTTTAAGAAAGGCCAAGGAATATGATTTTTCGATTAACATACTCAGCAACCTTACACTGCTGAACGACGAAATTATAGCAGAAATGAAAGAAAACCGCCTTTGCAGTGTTCAAGTATCCCTGTACAGTATGAAGCCTGAGATACATGATTCCATCACTCAGTTAAATGGTTCGTTTTATAAAACACGTGACAATATTCTGTGCCTTATCGAGAACGACATCCCATTGCAAATAAGTTGTCCCACAATGAAGCAAAACAAAAACGGCTTTGCCGATGTGCTGAATTGGTCGAGAGAACATAAAGTCCGGGCAGAAACCTATTTTATCATCATGGCGCGATATGACCATACCAGCGACAACCTTGACAACCGCCTCGACCTTGACGATGTTGGAAAGATAATAACAGATATAATTGAATTTGACTCAAATTACAAGGAAGAATTATTAAAGGCAGATTTTTCAGAAGTAGAATCTCGTGATATAAGCAATGATTATGTTTGCGGTGTCTGTATCAATTCCATATGCATGATCGCTAACGGTAACATTTACCCTTGCGCTGGATGGCAAGATTATGTATGCGGAAATATCCGTGAAACTCCGCTTAAAGAAATCTGGGAAAATTCGCCCAAAGTACAGTACCTCAGAGCCTTGAGAAAAAAGGACTTTTCCGAATGTACATCCTGTGCCGACAGATCATTTTGCGCCATGTGCATGGTCCGCAACGCCAATGAAGATCCTGACGGTAATCCCCTCCACATCAACAAGCATTTCTGCCGTGTTGCTGCACTGAACCGCAAAATCGTTTTAGACTGGAAGGCAAAGGTAGAGTCATCCCAATGACCGACTTCCATATTCACATTGGGCAGTTTCAAGAAATTTATTACGAGCCTCTTCACATTTTAAATGTTGTTTCCGAGGCGGGCGTGAGTCATGCAGCATATTCTTCTGTCACCAGTTGTAAAAATGATGTTACTTACAAAGAAGTGGAACGGGAAATTGCTGAAGTCGCGGTGCATTTCCCATCTAAAAACATAACGCCGTTTTTTTGGTACATTCCGTCATATATTAATGAAGGTATAACAGCAGTAAGCGCATTTCAAAATCTGCCTTACGGCGGAATAAAACTGCACCCCCGCGCCCATCATTGGAATTTACAAGACACAAAACACCTTGACTGTCTGCAGGGGCTTTTTACATTCTCTCAGGAACATGGCCTTCCAATACTTATTCATACAGGCGAAGACGAATTTGAAAAACCGTCTCTTTTTGAATCTTTTTTTATCGAATACCCAAAAACAAAATGTATTCTTGCTCATTGCCGGCCTGTAACAGATACAATAGCGATGTTCCAACTTTACAAAAACGTATATGGCGATACGGCTTTTTTATCGGCAGACGGTTTTGAAAAAATTATCAAGGCCGATTTTAGAGACAGAATTATTTCCGGTTCGGATTTTCCTATCACTCATTATTTCAGGACAAAATACCCTCAAAACGAAAATTGTGAGATTACATTGCAGGAACAATATATTGAAGATTTAAACAAGATAATTGGGTTTGGCGGTTTTTAATGAATACTTAATCGGTTCGTGCGATGCGGAAATTTGGTGCCCCTGGCACCTGATGGCAACGCCCCGGTGTCAGTCACTAGCCAAATATCCTTACTGGATGGCAGAAGCATCCCAAGTTTCCGCTTACGCGGGGGAAGGTAGAAAAAATTCCTTCAAAAAACTCTGAAATGCAGAAAACGCTGTTGACATATATCATTAATTCGCACATAATAAATTACAAGAAATTTACCATTTTAGGTACTATTTTAAAAAATAAATTATGCCTATTAAGTTAACACAGGCATAACTAATTTTTCAAAAGTAATTGTTGACGTAGCCATACAAGCGTTCAACAGGCGATTAAATAGTTGTCCAGAAAATTGTCGGCG
>JAIRUO010000139.1 GCA_031254385.1 Treponema sp.
GGCAATGGGGAAAACCCCTTCGCCAATGAGTCGGTCGTATTTTTCTGTAACAGCGGCTGTCATGTCGGTCTTGATAACACCCGGCCTGATCTCATGCACAAAGATAGCTTCTTTGGCAAGGCGATCCGCATACAGTTTGGTGAGCATGGAAATAGCGGCCTTGGAAACGCAGTATTCGCCTCGGTTTACCGAAGAAACCTCTGCAGAACAAGATGAAATATTGATGATGGTTCCCCGTTTTCTGCCCATCAATTCCTGCTTGAGCATGGCCTTGACCGCAAGCTGGGTTAAAAACATATTGGATTTTGTGTTGGTATCTAGCACATAATCCCAGCTTTCTTCAGTCATTTCTAGCAGATCCGCACGGACTTTAGGCGCAACTCCAGCGTTATTCACAAGAATATCGATCCTTCCAAAACAGCGGAGAGTTTCGTCAATTATTTTTTGCCTATCTTCTGAGCATGAAACATCGGCTTTGATATAGACGTAAGATGCGCCAGTTTTTGACAGAATGTCCAAATTTTCCCGACACGCGCTTTCATCCCTTGTTCCGACTACTACTATGTTGAAGTTATCCTGAGCAAGCCTTAAGCTCACCGCAAAGCCAATGCCGCGGCTTCCTCCGGTAATAATGGCAGTTTTGTTCATTTGGATAGTTCCTTTTCCCGTTCTTCGGCGGCTGATCGGGAAGCCCGGTAAATAGGAGCGTAAACTTCCGAATCCCGAAACACACAGCCGGTGCAGCCATGATCCCGCATGATCTGGGTGCATTTGGAACAGGCTATGCAACAAGATTCCGGTATAAGGCTGCCGTTAATCAGGATATCCCTCGGAATATCAGGATATGCAAAAGCGGCGCGACCCAACCCCAAGAAGGCAACATGGTTATGTGCTATATTTGCGGCCCCTGCATGAGGCATGAACTGGCGTAGCCAGGTATAGCCATTACCCACGACCGGAATGGTTTCTGCTATTTTCTGAACCATGGCGCTAAAGTTGAAAAGCCGCTGTATGCTCTCCAGAGGGTGTTCGTTAGGTATGGGAATCCCCATGCTGGAACTGTCGAAGGGCCGGGTAACTTGGGGGTAAATATAATAGGGGTTTCCCGCCGAATTGGAAAGGAGATCCACGCCCATGTTCCGGAGCTCTGCGGTAAGGCGTTCCGGCTCGGTGGGATCGAATTTCATAAAATCGTCTTTGTCTTCTCCAAACCCATAAGGGTAGGGGTGCGCGTCAAAAACATTAAAACGGCAGGCAATAATAAAATCAGGGCCGCAGGCATTCCGAACTGCCATTATGCAGTCTTTCAAGAGCCGGGTTCTGTTTTCATAAGAACCGCCGTATTTTCCTTCCCTTGTATGGCTAGCCAGAAGTTCCGATATAAGGTAACGGTGGCAGGCCTTTATATCCACTCCGTCAAAGCCAGCCTCCTGCGCTAGCAGAGCGGAAGCAACATATTTTTCGACAAGGCTGTCCAGGTACTCATCGCTTAGAACTGGATCATCGGGGTTAACGCCGCAACGGGGATCAAGAATGGGATCGTGCTGAGGGATGAGAGGGATCATCTTATGGTTATGGGGCCTGGAATAACGGCCTGAGTGTGTTAGCTGCAAAATATAGATCGGATAAAAATCTTCGCCCATAGTCTCCCTGGCTGCAAGGCGTGTGCGATCTGTAAGAGAGGCAAAGGCCCTTACATTTTTATTGGTCATCATCATCTGGAGTTCATTGGCTCGGCTTTCCTGGCTGATAGCATTGGCTTCCCACCAGACAAGCCCAGCACCGCCTCGTGCAAGGCGCATATAGCGCCGCTCCACCAGTTCAGAAGGCCCGCCGTCAGGAAGGGAATCGCAGCCTTCCATTGGGAGGATGGCAAATCTGTTAGGTGCGTATTTACCTCCAACCACAACAGGTCTGGCAAGAGGGGAAAGATCATCGCTGAATTCCAGGTTCAAATTCAATTCTTGGCTTTTCTGCCGTATATCGTCCAGAGACTTAAAATTAAAACGCTCATGGGCTGCCATTGTTATCCGCCTTGTTCGCTTATAGTGAAAATCCGGTTTCCGAAGGCAATTTATTTTCTCTGTAACTGCGAAGAAGAGCCTCTGACAATCCGGATATATAGTAGAAGGGATAGCCAGTATCCTGTTGATAGACAAGTTTTTCTTTAGGTGCCTTTGTTACGGGAAACTTTCTGACCATTTCCACACATTTTAGGTGATCCCTTACCGTCTTGAGGGTGCAAACGGGCGGAACCCCTGCATTGAGTGCATCAATGCAATCATAAAACTTTTGCAATATATTCTCGGATTTCAATTCCTCATAAGATTTTACGCTACCGTCATTAAAATAAGCGGTGAAACCGGAATTAGGTTTTTCGCCCAGCCTTATCAGGGCCTTTTCAAATTTGTATTCGCCAACAGCGCCGGTTTCTTTAATCTCTACGCAGTGAGCAGTATAGTAATAGACCGGTACACTCCCGGCAGTATTGATCTTGAGGGCAACTGCGTCAAAATTTTCGATATCCGGCCTGCCCTGCCAGAGTTCAGCATCTAAAGATACCACATTTGCGGAGCTATTCATCTTGTCGCCTAAAAGGAAGAGCATTAGCTGCAACTCATGGGCACAGCCATTATTCAGAGGGCTGTCCAGGATGGTTTCCCCTTCCACGACCAGTTTCCCTGCCCAGTTATTACGGCTGTAATATCTGTCGCCCCTGCGGGTGAGGCTATAGGATTTGAATTCCAAAGGTTTCCCGAAAACTCCGTCAAGTATATCCTTTTTAAGAGCCAGCGTATCCCGGTAAAAACAATTCTGAAACCCCACGCCGCAAAAGAGGCCGGATTTTTCCTCCCTGGCAATTAGGTCATCCAGTCTTGCCAGGTCACCAGTAATAGGTTTCTCGCAGAGCACATTACTCCCATTGTCAAAACAGCTAACTATATACGGATAATGGGTATGGATAGGCGCCGCAATCGCCGACAAATCTGCCCGGCCCCCTGCGGCAAAGAACTCCGCAGGGCTATTATAAACCGGAATGCCCCGTTCCTTAAGCTCCGCAAACCTGGGAGAAGAAGCGGCAAAAGGATCAGCCACCCCTACAAATTCAAAGGGAGGATCTTTGGCGTCAAGAAATTCATCAAGATAATTAGCCCCGTATCCGCCGATTCCTGCTAGGAAAACCCGTGCTTTTTGCATGGGTTTATTTTAGCAGGAGAAGGGCTTTGTTGATAGTGTATTAACTCCCCTTGGAAAACTTCTAAAATTCCGATTATAATAATAAACAGCACGCTGATAAGGGAGAGTTTTATGCTGGGAAAAAATCTCTTGGAGCAATTCAATACAGATGCGGCAGACGGATTGTTTGTACGCCTTTACGGCGCTGAGAACATGAAGACGGCGCGTCAGCGTTACAGTTCCCTGGTTGAAGAATTTATGCGGGATACGCCGGACTGGTTTCCACGGAACAAATTTCCGGAAGCAGATGGGGATTTGCGGGTGTTTAGCGCACCGGGACGCACGGAACTCGGCGGAAACCATACAGATCACAATCGCGGCAAGGTTCTGGCCGCTTCTATACAAATGGATTCTGTGGCAGTTGTCGCGCCTCGGCAGGACATGAAAGTTTTTTATCGTTCCAAAGGCCATCGTGATATAGAGGTGGATCTTTCGGATCTTTCAATACAGCCAGGAGAAAGAGGAAACAGCGAAGCTCTTATACGGGGCATTGCTGCGGGATTTCGGGAACAGGGATTGAATATAGGCGGTTTCAGCGCGAATGCCGATCCGCAGGTTCTGACAGGGTCGGGCCTTTCTTCCAGCGCATCTATGGAAGTTCTCTTGGGTCGGATTTTCGACTGTCTTTTTAATGGTGGGAAAACAAGCGCTTTGAAAATAGCACAAATCGGACAGAAGGCGGAAAACAATTATTTTGGCAAACCTTGCGGCCTTATGGATCAGACGGCCTGCGCAACCGGTGGGGCAGTAGCCATCGACTTTGAAAGCGCACCTCAGGTTACGCAAATTCCTTTTGATCTAAAGGAGTTAGGTACAACTCTCTGTGTGGTAAATACCGGGGGAAACCATGCGGATCTGATAGAAGATTATGCAGCAATACCAAGCGAGATGAAAACCGTGGCTGGTATTTTTGGCAAAACAGTACTTAGGGAACTGGATTATGAAACGATTTTGAGTAACGCGAACAAAATCAGAAAAGTTGCAGGTGACAGGGCTTTGCTTCGGGCGCTTCATTTTTTCCAGGAGAACAACAGAGTGGACGCTATGTTCTCCGCTCTGAAAGATATGGATAGTAGCTTTTTGCCGGAAGACAAACAAAGGGCAATTGGGCTCTTTTTGATCCAGGTTAACAGATCGGGAGATTCGTCCTGGGAGCTTTTACAAAATATATATCCCCCTCTTAACCCCAAAGAACAAGGTGTCAGCCTTGCTCTGGCCCTTACACGGGATTTTATTGTAAGTTCCTGCAGGGGCCACGGTGCTTGCCGGGTACACGGCGGCGGATTTGCAGGAACTATCCAGGCCTACATCCCCACAGCCGCTCTTGGGGAATACCGGAAACGGCTAGAAGCTTTCTTTGGCCCCGGAGCCGTTACTGTCCTTAGCATCCGTCCAGTGGGCGCGGTGGAAATGGAATTTTAGTTTTTTACGATAAAAAGATGCTCACTTGCCTTAAGACCTCATCAAAATCCAGTGGCTTTCCGATATGCCCGTTCATGCCGACCCTAAGGCACCTTTCAATATCATCCTTAAAGATGTTAGCTGTCATGGCTACGATGGGTACGGTTTTAGCGTTTGGAACATCAAGCCTTCGGATGATCTGAGTTGCTTCATATCCGTCCATTTCGGGCATCTGCAAATCCATAAAAATCATGTCATATTTCTCCGGAGCTTCCCTGAACAGGGCTACCGCCTCCTTGCCGTTCTTTGCGCAATCGATTTCCAAAAGTGTCGGCTCTAGCAGTGCCAGTACAATCTCACGGTTAATTTCAATATCCTCCGCAAGCAATAGGTGTCGGCCCGCGGATTGGGGTAACGGTTCTTTCTTTACTTCTTCTTCATGCTTATCCTTAAGGCCAAGGCAGTCGTTTATGGTATCAACGATGGTAAAGGGAAACAAAGGCTTTGATAAAAATTTGTCAATATACTCGCCGCCTGCATCTCCTTCTGCCATACTCCATACAGCAGCCGAAAAAATAACAGTTGTGATATCGTCGGGATCTGCCTGTATCCCTTTAAGTATGCGCGCCAGTTCTATGCCGTCAATGCCCGGCAGTTTCCAATCAAGCAAATAGATGTCGTAAGTCCTGCCCTGTTCCACGATTTCAAGTGCTTCTTCTCCACTTGAAGCTGTGTCACAAACAGCACCAAACTCCATGGTTATTTTTTTAATGAAAGCTAATGTATCTGCGTCATCATCGACAACAAGGATACGGGCGTTATTCCAATTTACCCCGCGTTCCAGGAGGCTGTGGTTTTTTCCCCCTCCTCGTTTTATCTGAACTGTAAAGATAAAAGCCGCACCTTCTCCCAGTTCGGACTCTATCCATATTTTACCGCCCATCATTTCCACGATACTCTTGGTAATTACAAGACCAAGCCCGGTACCGCCGAATTTGCGCGTTGTGCTGCTTTCGGCCTGCTGGAAGTGCTGGAATAAAATGGCTTGTTGTTTTGGGCTTATGCCGATGCCAGAGTCTGCCACAGTCATCTGTATGGTGCAAACTCCGTGTTCTTCTCTCAATAAATGCGTACTTATCTGAATCAGCCCATCTTCGGGAGTGAACTTAACCGCATTACCCAGGAGGTTCGTCATGACCTGCGCCAGACGCTGTTCATCACCAACCAGTACTTCGGGAATATTTCTGTCTATGTCTACTTTGAGTTTCTGCCGCTTTTCCTCTAGACGCAAATGGAAGACGTTAATGGCCCTCTGAAGCATCCTCTCAAAATTAAACTCCAGCGGTGAGAGTTCAAATTTTCCCGATTCTATTTTTGACATATCAAGGATATCATTAATAATGCCTAGTAGATGGTCAGAAGCTTCCTCAATTCTACTATAGCAATAAGCCATTTGTTTCATGTCGGCGGCGAATTTTCCAATATTCGTCATGCCGGTGATGGCGTTTAACGGCGTACGGATTTCGTGGCTCATGTTGGCGAGGAATTCGCTTTTCGCCTTGCTTGCGGATGTCGCTTGTTCAAGCGCACTTTGTAGCTTGATCTGAGCGGCGGCTATCTCAAGCTCCATTTCGGTGCGCAAGACCGCACTTGCGCATAGGTGCGCCGCCGAACGCAGCAGATCCAAATAGTCCTCATCAAAGTACCGGTAGTTGGTATGATCTTCCATAGTGATGGCGCCCCAAAACTCACCGTGTACAAAAATTGGCACAAAGAAAATCCCCTTTACGCCAAACTTGCTTAAAATAGCCGCTTCGTCCCTTTCCATGCCGCTTACATCAGCATTTATACATTCGCCTTTCATTAGAATATTTAGCCAATTTGTCATTGCTGCGTTTTGGGGCAGCACTCGAAGTTCTTCATCTGTATCAATGATTTTGCCGTGCCAAAGATAGACCTGCCCCAACTGAGTTTTCCCGTCCAGAATCCGATTAACGGTAATGCGGTCTATTCCGGCTGCATCGCTGATCGGCTTTAATCCTCTGCTCATCATGTCTTCAAATGCTTCGTTTTCATGAGAGAGGAGTATGTTCGCCATTCTATTTAATGCGCTTAACATTTTTTCGCGGTTCTTGAGTTTTTCCGCTGCATTGCTCACGCTTAGCGTTTTTTCGTGCATGATAACGGTATTTGCGCATAGAAATGCTGTTGAGCGCATAATGTCGGCGGCGGCTTCATCAAAATAACGCTCATTGCGACAGTCTTCAAAAAACACAGCCCCCCAAAAGGCATTGTCGATAAACACCGGCGCAACGAACAGCGACATATTGCCCAGCGATTTTAGTATTGCAGCTTCCGGCAGCAAACTCACGGGGCTGTTGATAGTTTGGCCGCTTGATAGAATCCCTTCCCATCGCGGTGCAAGCCTGGTGTATGAAAGATCGTCAAAACCGGTACAAGGCATGGTTGTACCGCCCAATTTCCTGTCCCATTTATAAATCAGTGACACACGTAAACAGTCCGGCCCTCTGTAATTGCGCCAAACCAATATCCTGTCCAAATCCAAAACATCGGCAATCAGTTTTAAACCCGCCGTCATCATGTCTTCAAAACTTTCTTCGTGCTGAGCCAGGAACATGATGGCTGTCTTGTTCAGGGTATCTGTCATTTTTTTACTGTGCTGCAGCGCCATAAGCGCTTCCATTCTATGGGTTATGTCCCTCAGCGCACCTGCCACTCTGAGCGGAACGCCTACGCTGTCTCTTAATGAAGTTCCGAATGCATGAAAATAATGGTAATCCCCGTTTTTCAACATAAGACGGTATTCGACATTGTAGGGGGTTTTTCCGCTGTAGTCGTTAAGATGCGCCATAAAAGCGTTAAGCGCCATCTCTTTATCATTTGGGTGCAGCCTGTCGCTCCAGCTTGAGAGTGTATTGGGGAAATCATATTCGTCAGAGAAGCCCAGCATAAGGCGTAGCTCCTTTGACCAGGTAAACTTATTATTTGGGTTGCCGGGGTCTCCGCTTACAATCTCCATATCCCACAGCGCGATACCAAGAGCATCGTTTATAAGTTTATGCTTCATCAAAGTATATTCAGTTGCCGCTTCACCCATCAGTCCATTTTCATTTTTGTTTGCCGTTTTTATTTCTGTATTGATACCATGCTCTGACATGATAAAGCTCCTTAACCTACTGTAATGTGGCAAGCAACTATCCTATTTTACCCCACAATGAATTTAGCATTTTACCAAAAAAGAATTTTATGTTTTAGCCTTATATGTTTATTTTTTATTTTTATAAAACGATTTTCCTTATTTTCTTCTTATAAAATGCTTTAGAAGGCAGATTCTTAATGGCAATGAAAAGAAAGGTTGATTGTCATTTGTTACATTTAATATAAAACAATGAATTAACAGTATTTTGATATGATTCCGTCAACATCGGCGATATTGAAGGAAATATCACTGTACCATTCGCCGTATTCTTTAAGAGAATTGACGGTCAGTATCCATTTTTCCAATGAACGGCGTTTTTCCTTTACTTCCTCGCTGTTTTGCCCTTTTGTTTCCAGTACAAGGGTTTTTCCATTGTTTAGTTTTATCAGGTAGTCAGGATAATAAGAATGGGAAATACCATTAAAGATATATTGAACTGCAAAGCCTAAATGGTCGTTTTTGGCAAAGGCGTACACATTAGGATTTTTATTTATTTTATTGGCTTCTGTTGCTTCCATTGCGCTGTCATAAACGCATAGGTTGATATGGGATTTATTAAACGGTTCACAGTGTTTGGTTGTAAACCACATTGGCATATCGCCTGTGGAGCGTGTCTTGCTGTTGGGGTTAAAAAATGGTACTAGGCTGGTGGTCATTTGAAATTCAAGAAAGTTACATAAATGCTCAACTATTGTGTTCATGTTGAGCATATACATTATTCTTCTTCTTAATGGGTCGGTATTGAATAAGGGGAGTTCAAATTCTATCCTGCCGGAAGA
>JAIRUO010000141.1 GCA_031254385.1 Treponema sp.
CAGTCCCAAGACTCCGTTGGCGATAAGATACAGCGCTACTGAAATCTTCCAAAGTAACGAGCCTATTCCTTTCATAATAAACCTCTCAATCAATTCAATCAATTTTTTACTGAGATTCACAATAATACGAAGTAGAAAATACAACGTATTCTGTGTCCTCAATTAAGCTCAACGAGCTTGTAAAGAGTTTAACCTAAATTTGTAAAATTAGCAATAGCAAGCTATAAAATAATCAGAATCCTTGTATTTCCTCTGAATTTTGTATTTTTATACCATTTTAGTGCAGTTTTTGGAGAATTTTGATAATTTATAAGCCTAAATATGACTGAATTTGAATAAATATAGGAACCCTATATAATACACCACTGTTCCCCTACGAGAAATTTTGTTAATATAATAATGTGAATATGAAAATCCTAGTCCATGCCTGCTGCGCTCCCTGCTCCACCGCCTTTCTGACAGGTCTGAAAAACGAAACAAAAAACGATGAAACCATAATTCCTCATCTTTTCTGGTATAACCCAAACATCCACCCTTTTACCGAATACCAATCTCGCAGAGACAGCCTTGCCGCTTTTGCCCAGGACGAAAAGATAGAACTAATAGTGGAAGACGAATACGGACTGCGCAAATTTTTAAGCACCCTGTCCGGGTCTTATGATGAGGGGCGCTGCCTTCTCTGCTACAGGATGAGGCTGGAAAAAACCGCGTATCTGGCATTGGAAAAGGGCTACAACGCCTTCTCCACGACCTTGCTTGTCAGCCTTTACCAAAAACACGACCTTATTCAACAGGTGGGAGAAGAGTGCGCTAACCAATTTGGCATACAATTCTTCTACCGGGATTTCCGCCCCTGGTTTAGGGAAGGCCAAAAAAAGGCCAGGGAAAAAGGCCGCTACATGCAGAAATACTGCGGCTGTATTTTTAGCGAAGAAGAACGGTATAAGTAATGCTATGTGATGCACACTGCCATCCTTATGATCTCCTTAGCCACCTGAGCAAGAATGAACTTGAGGCTGGCATGAGCGAGATTGCCTTTGCGGCAAGCTCATGGAACTTGGAGCAATTTGAGTACCACGAAAGCCTGGCCAGAAAAGCGGCCTCCCAGGACATTGAGGGGCAAAGCCGTGCTCCCGTGGTTCTCTGTTTTGCAGTTCACCCCCAGTTCCCGGCATCATCGCTTTTGCCTGGAGTAAGCCAGGGTCGCAATGACGGGCATTATATTGACAATGTTCTTCTGCCACTGCTGGAAAACTTGGCTGCGGAGAAACGCCTGCACGCGATAGGCGAAGCAGGTTTTGATTTGTTTAATGCTGAATTCAGAAACACAGAAAAGACTCAGGACAAAATTTTTTGTCATCATTTAGAAGTTGCATTAAAGTACGAGCTTCCCATGGTACTCCATGTACGCAAGGCCATGCACAAAATTTTTCCCCATGCCAAAAAATTAAAAAAATTACCGTCTGTTATTTTTCATAATTGGTCTGGAACCGTTGGGGAAGGGGAGTCCCTGCTGCGCCAGGGGGTCAACGCTTTTTTTTCTTTTGGGGCGGCTATTGTTAATAATCATAAGCAGGCTCAAAGGTGTTGTGCCGCGCTTCCTTTAGACAGGATACTTGTTGAAACCGATGCTCCCTATTTGCCGCCGTGGGGAAAGCCTTTTTCGTCATGGGCGGATCTGCCTTTGATTTACAAGGTGGCTTCCGATCTTAGGGATGGGGCGGAACTGGAAGCTGTTGTGGAGGGGAATTTTTTTAGGGCATTTGGTATGGGTAGGATTTAGGGGTTAGGATTTAGGATGTAGGGGTTGTTCTACCCCCAGCCTCCTTCTCAACTCTCCCAGAGACACGACATCAATGCCCGGCTTAAGGGGCCAACTGTCCGGGGAGGGGGTGACTACAAAAGTATGTTTGGGTGCAATGTCCTCAAAAGCAAGATAATTTCCTTTGCTTAAATCTGGACTGAACGAGACTTTACATTCTACTGCGTATATAAATCCGTCTATGTTGATCACAAAATCAGCTTCTGCGCCGTTAGATGTTCGGTAGTAACAAATTTCTGCGCATGGATACCAGCCGCGGAGATTTGCAAGCACTATCTGTTCCCAAACCGCCCCGAATACAGGATGCCCGGATAGTTCCTCAAAAGAATGAAGTCCCAGCAGGACGGCGGTTATTCCCGAATCGGCGATGTATACTTTTGGTGCCTTGACGAGCCGTTTGTTCAAATTGGAAAACCAGGGCGGTACTACCTCCACCATATAGGTGCTTGCAAGCAGGTCTATGTATCCTTTAACCGATACGGAACTAATCCCCAAGGAAGAAGCCAATGTCGAATAATTTACCGTCTGCCCGTTTATGTGGGCCAGCATACGCCAGAGCCGCCCCATTGCTGCGGGGGTAAACTCTTTCCACTGGAGCAGGTCACGCTCAAGAAATGTGGCGATAAAATCCTCCCGCCATTGGTACGATACCTTCTTGTCGCGGATCAAAATACTTCTGGGAAAACCGCCAGCGGAAAAATAGCGTTCCATGGAAATACCTTCAAGTTCGTCCCATAGAAAAGGAGTCAAGCGCTTATAGGACACCCTTCCTGCTAGCGATTCTGAACTTTGTTTGAGAAGGTCTCGCGAAGCGGAGCCGAGGATGATAAAACATCCCGGCCTGTCCCATTCATCCACAAGGCTACGAATCAGAGGGAAAAGTTCCGGCTTCCGCTGGACTTCGTCTATGCAAATAAGTCTACCCTTTAGGGCACTAAGGAACCACTCACCATTATCCAACTTCCTAATGTCCGAGGGCCGCTCTAAATCAAGGTACACACAATCAGATATCAGTCTGGACAGGAATTTACTGCGTTTTTTTGTTGTCTTTAGCATATCCCCTTTAACTAACTGCTTTATCAGGGTAGACTTACCACATTGCCGGGGGCCGGTAATGGCGGTAACCGGGAAATTTTCAAGAGATTCAATAAGGGATGGTTCAATAAACCGGGAAAAATAGTCCATATTTCCTCCATGCAAATTTAAAGTTAAACTTTAAATCTGCATGGATAGCTTAATACAAAAAAAGGCAAAATGCAAGGGGCGGCTGGCATCATGTACGTATACTTTAGTTGGAAATAGCCCGAAAACTCAAAGCTATGGGTATGTCGCAGGAGCAGATAAAAACGGCTACCGGAATCTCAATATAAGCAGAAACGGTGTCAGGCACTTTGGCATAGCACTATCACCTATAATTATGAGAAATGAGAACCATAGACTAGTAACACAAAATATCGCTCGATGATAATCGTTAAGCGCTGATTTTGTTATCTGAAACAAAATGAATTAGCAAACTTTACACAAAGCGTTGTATCGAAACTTGAAAACCGTAAAGACATTCGAATTTCCACATTGATAGATTATCTGGACAGCCTTGGTATGGGACTGGAGATAACCGCCTATCCCAAAAACTCTAAAAAGAAAGAATTATTACTGCGGGTGTGATTGTCTTCACCATACTACACCCATGGAACAAGCCAAAGTCCGCCTAATAATCCTTGCTGCAATTTTCGCAATAGGCACTGTAACGCTGACCATAGTCTTCTGGCCTTTTATCAGGGACTTGCAGAATCCCGAATACCGGGAAGCCTTTAGCCTCTGGGTGCAGGGATTGGGCTTTTATGGGGTGCTGATCCTCTTTGGCATCCATGTTTTGCAGATGGTGGTAGCTGTTATTCCGGGCGGACCGGTCGCGCTTGTTGCCGGGGCTGCTTATGGCGCATGGGCCGGAACCGCGATAATAGTCGCGGGCTGTGTTTTTACCTCAACCGTTATCTTTTTTATGGTTAAAAAATTCGGGCTGCCCCTTTTGCGGCGCTTCAAGGAATCAATTATTACTTCCGCTTTTTAATTGAACAAGTTCATCTCTTACCAGTTGGGCGTTTATGTTATTAGGATCAATCCGAAGAAATTCCTCAAAATCATTGATGGCTTCTTTTGTATTACCGAATTGTGAGTTTAAAAGGCCACGCTTGGCAAACGCTTCGGCATTATCAGGAGCTAATTCTATGACTTTATTATAGTCCTCAAGAGCTTTTTCCAGTTCTTCCAAAATAAAATAGGCAAGCCCACGATTATAGTATGGTTCCATCTCATTTGGTGAAAGCTCAATGGCCTTAGTACAATCGCTTACTGCTTTTTGAGGTTCCCTCATTTTTAAATATATATTTGCACGATTAGCGTAAGCTTCAACATAGTTTGCATCTAGTTTAATTGCTTTTGTAAAGTCATCTAGAGACTTTTTTATATTGCCACTAGATTCTGCATATACCAATCCACGGTTAAAATATGATTTGGCCTCGTTAGGGTCAAGCTTTATAGATTTCTCTAGGTCTTTTAGGGCCTTCTTAAAGTCTCCTTTTTCTAAATATAGTTCACTCCTAATAAGATAAGCCCCAATAAAATTGGGAGTCTTTCGAATACTGTCATTAATGAAACTAAGTGCTCTAATCAAACCACCCTTTTCATATTCTGTCATTGTCTGTGCAAGTAAGTCATCATATTTCTGCTTTTCCATTTATTTTCCTCCATGCTACTAGGCAACAGACCACCATTGCGCTGATATTAAGGATAATCAATTTTATAATCCCCCCCCCGGCATATATATATTAATCGATATAACCCCCTTCGCATGCCTTTTAACGCACCATATTTTTTAACTGCTAAAATCATATATTCTGAACATGTCGGCATACATAAGCATCTACGACGAAATTGTTCTGGCATATAATGTTGATATATTTCAACAGTACCGATTATTATTTTTTTTAGAAATATAAACATCATTAAGAACAAGGCAAACAGAAAAACAAATGTGAAGGGAATATGCACAAATACTAATTTTACGATAATAGACATAATAAAACTGACAAGCAATAGAAAAGATGAAAAAATAACTGCACTAAGAATGTTTGTCTTAGGGCGAATTAATTTTCGTTTTAAGACATAGTCCCTAGCTATTTCTTTCTCTTCTATTCTTGTCATTTTGTCTTTGTGTCTACTCACCCTCCATCGATTCTTTTAAAATGATGATCAAAGCGTCTTGCCAATTATGCATGTCACTGTCTTTTTTTGCAGTAACGGATTTGAGAATTCCGCCAACAATAAAGTTACCTTTTGCCTTTAAGTCAGATCCAGTATTTGATATCAAATGTTGGACACCAAAACCCGTAACCCAATTGAAATCTGCAAGCGTAAATACGCCTTGCGATGTAAGACGGAGACAAACCTTTCCCCAGCCTTTTTCATGTTCAGGGTGAAAAACAGTCAAACAGTCCTGTTTGGTCATCCCAAGACACCCGCTTTTTACTTTGTCTGCTTTAAATGCAATCGGGATTTGCAGCTCTTTTGCTTTCTCCTCAAAACCTTTTCTAAAGTCTTCTAGCTTGAGTTGTCCTTTAACTCTCAAATTAGACACTTCCTGCAACGGACTTAGACTGTTGATACTGATCATTAAAATACTCCTTTCCCAATACTATCTTGTATTGGTTTTTTTTGTGTTTCCCCTATGGGTGTGGCGGAAAAATGTCCGCTAGCATATCCGTTACGCCAACTACCATAATTATATTAAAAGATAACCATGATAATGTCAATATACTACCACCGATAATGCTAAATTCTCCATTTTTTATTAAACCATATCATATTCACTATATATAATGAAGAAAAAATAATGAAGAAAAAGCCCATTGACCTACGGAGAATTCTTTCAGCAAACATCAAGAGGCACAGAGTATTACTTGGCCTGTCTCAAGAAAAACTATCCGAATTAGCAGAAATTTCGTCAAATATGGTAAGAGATATAGAAGGTTGCCGTACATGGGTGAGCGATAAAACCCTCATAAACTTAGCAGAAGCCCTAAAAACAGACATATACCGCCTTTTTATGCCGGAAACTATACAAGAAGATGAAAACTACCGGACTGTTTTACTGGATTTGACCAAATTAGTTGAAAAATTAAAGACTGATTTTAATATAAATCTCGAAAACATCCTCAAATTATGGGGCAATCAAGGCCAAATTAACAAAAAATAAAGTAAAAGCCCCTAACCCCTACATCCTAACCCCTAAATCCTATATACTGTCATCCATGGAAAAAGCCAAAGTCCGCCTAATAATCCTTGCCGCAATTTTCGCAGTTGGCACTGTAACGCTGACCATAGTCTTCTGGCCTTTTATCAGGGACTTGCAGAATCCCGAATACCGCGAAGCCTTTAGCCTCTGGGTGCAGGGGTTGGGTTTTTATGGGGTACTAATACTCTTTGGCATTCATGCTTTGCAGATGGTGGTGGCTATAATTCCGGGCGGACCGGTCGCGCTTGTTGCCGGGGCTGCTTATGGCGCATGGATCGGAACCGCGATAATAGTTGCAGGCTGTGTTTTTACCTCAACCATTATCTTCTTTATGGTAAAAAAATTCGGGCTGCCCCTTTTGCGGCGCTTCTTTGGGGAAAAGGATATTAATAACTGGATCTTCCTAAAAGATACGCGCAAGGTTGCCAGGGCGGTTTTTTTACTCTTCCTCATTCCCGGAACCCCAAAGGATCTACTAACCTGGCTCTGCCCCATTACTCGCCTAACCCTTGGGCAATTTGTGGTTTTGTCTACGCTTGGCCGGATACCGGCAATACTCACAACGGCAATAATGGGAGATTCCATGATTCAGGGAAACTGGGTCTTGTCCGTGTCCATCTTTGCCGGGATTGCCGTTATTGGCTTTTTGGGAATGTGGTTCAGGGATAAAATCTATTCGGTTCCCAAATTCACTACCACATAATCTACGATAGTCCAGATATTATCAGAACGGCGCAGATAGTAGGTGTAACGCTTTCTTTCCGTATATTGACCAACCTGGAAATATTCCAGCACTGTAACGGTTCCTTCTTCCACGCCGTACGTGGTGCGCTCAATAATAAAATTCTTGGGGATGGTAGAAATGTCGCCGTCAATTACGGCGCTCTGGAGATCCCTGCGGTAACGGTCCAACATACGCTGGCGGCCCTCTTCAGATTCCGCAATCCATTGGCGGCGGCGTATAGAATCACGGGAAAGCATGGCTTCCAAATCTAGGTAAAGGAAGAATTTTTCCCACTGCTCTTTTTGCCTGGCTATTAGGTTGTAGCTGACTACTTCATCCGGGGTAAGAGGTTCCCGTACCAGTATCGCGTTAGTGTCTACATGCAAAGCCGTTT
>JAIRUO010000240.1 GCA_031254385.1 Treponema sp.
TTGGGGGCTGATTTGTCATCATTGTTCATAAAATATGTATAACTTCTCGTAATTCTCGTCTTTATCGCTTTTTCTCGTTTGTTTTTAATGCCAAATAATTAACTTTTGACACAGTCTCCTAGGCTGTATTTACATGTATATCGCGCCCAGCCAGTTCATCGAAATTTTTCCGGACGGTTGCGGCGAACAGAGCAAGAATGACAACATCGGAATCAAGCACATCTGCATAGAAGTTGACAACACTGCCGCTTTCCTGGAAGAAATCCGAGCTCGTGGTGCTCCCATCGACACTGAATTAAAGACCGGGTACTCCAAATGCATCCAGTTCTGGACGCATGACCCTGACGGTAACAAAATTGAATTTATGGAACTGCTACCTGAAAGTCTTCAGGCCCAGGCAAATAAGCGCTTAATTCAAAATAAGGATTTACCATAGTTTATTTATAATAAAAATATTCTATATATATTATTTTCATTTGCCCATTTTATGATAATATTCTTTGTTTCTTCATTTATTGTATTATTAGATTTTGCTTTTGCCTGAACAAGTCTCCTATCTCTGGAAATTTCCACAGTTGCGACTCTTTTGTCATTTTTTTTAACTGAAAATATTGTGCAATGCATTGAAATGCACCTTATAACATGGATTTGTCAATACGAATTCTATTGTCATTCTCAATAATTGGTTTTATGCTGTACTAAAATGAAGAAGACATCCCCCTTTAACATAGTTTACGAAGATGAGCGCATTATCGCGGTGAACAAGGCATCGGGCATAGCGGTCTGTGCGGATCGCTGGGACGATTCAAAAGAAAGGCTCGATAGGCTACTTGCAGAACACTTGGGCTGCGAAAAAATCTTTATAGTTCACCGCATTGACAGGGATACTTCGGGCATGGTTGTCTTTGCCAAAGATGCGGATACCCACAAAAAACTTTCCATGGCCTTTGAAGGCAGGGCGGTTAAGAAACGGTACATCGCGGCAGTACATGGAAGGGCAGCCTGGAAAGAGACGATCTGCGATCTTCCCCTGGTTCCCAATGGCAACAAGAAGCATCTGACTATAATCGACAAATACCAAGGCAAAAAATCCATTACCGCTTTCCGCGTTTTGGGAAGCACAGGAAATTACAGCATAATCGAAGCCGTTCCAGAGACAGGCAGAACCCATCAGATACGGGTACATCTTGCAAGCCTTGGATCTTCGGTTATTTGCGATGAACTATACGGCAACGCAAAGCCTCTTTTCCTGTCCGCCTTTAAACCGGGCTGGCGCGGAGACCCAACGGAAGAGCGGCCCATTCTTTCTAGGCTTGGCCTCCACGCAGTAGAACTCATTCTGCCAGGCAAACTTGGCTTCTCAAGCGATCTAGTTCTAAAAGCGCCGCTTCCCAGAGACATGGCAGCCGTGGTTAGGCAAATGGAAAAATGTACAGGTTCTTCATATAATATAGAATGAACCGGACAGAAAGAGATAAGCCAGGGCCCTTTGTAAAGTGGGCCGGCGGCAAGCGCCAACTTTTGCCGGAAATACGCAAGCTCCTGCCGCCGGACCTTTCGAGCCGTATCTACTTTGAACCCTTTGTTGGCGCCGGTGCCCTGCTCTTTGACCTTGAGCCGCATAAGGCCGTGATCAATGACAGCAACAAAGAACTCATGCTGGCGTACCGGGCTATCAGGGATAATGTTGAGGAGTTAATTGCTGCGCTCAAGGTCCACCGAGAACTATATAGCAAAGAATATTATTATGAAGTCCGCAGTCAGGACAGGGAAAAAAATTACGACTTGAAGCCAGACGTAGAAAAAGCGGCCAGGCTTATTTTCCTCAATAAGACCTGTTATAACGGATTATTCCGGGTGAATTCGAAGGGTTATTTTAATGTCCCGATGGGAAGGCATAAAAGTTTGAATATTTGTGAAGAGGCTTTGCTTCGAGCAGTCAGCCGCTACCTAAATTCAGCTGACCTTACCATCCTGAACACAGACTTTGAGGAAGCGGTAACAACGGCTGACAGCAATTCATTTGTATACTTTGATCCGCCTTATCACAGTTCCGCAAAAAACGCTTTTAGCGAGTATCAGGCTGGAGGTTTTGGCGAGAATGAGCAGATACGCCTACGGAATGTTTTCCTCACGCTGACTGAACGGAGAGTCCCCTGTCTGCTCTCCAATGCGGACACTCCTTTTATCCGCGACCTTTACCAGAACAAGGCTTTCCGTATCCTGACCGTTTCCGCCCGGCGATCTATCAATTCCGATCAGCAGGGCCGTGGCAAGGTAAATGAAGTGTTGATTACTTCCTATTAGCTTTTTTTCCAAAAACTGTTGACAAAAAATTCCTCATAATATATTATTTGAACAGTTGAGCAATTATTCAACTAAAAGGAACTGTCATGAGTATAAAAGAAGAACAATTATCCTGCGACTGCCATGTCATTCATGAAGAAGTGGTAAAACGTGTCAGGGCTGTGATGCCCAAACCTAAAGAATTTAACGATCTGGCGGAGCTTTATAAGATGTTTTCCGACAATACCAGGCTTAAAATCCTGTGGGCCCTTTCCAATAGCAAAATGTGCGTCTGCGATCTGGCGGTTCTGCTTGGAATGACTAAATCGGCTGTTTCCCACCAATTAAAATCTTTGCGCCTTTCCAATCTGGTTAAATATATAAAGCAGGGAAAGATTGTCTACTATTCCCTGGCGGACAGCCATGTTAAAGGCATATTCAAAATGGGGTTTGATCATATCCATGAGTGATCTGATACGCCTAATTGTCGGAGCTTTATTATTCGCCGCCGGACTTATTTTTGAATGGGCAATACCAATAAATGAATATGTTACACTTGCCATTTTCGCATTGGCCTTCATTCTGCTGGGCGGCGATATTGTTTACAAGGCTGTAAAAAACATCATACACGGACAGGTCTTTGACGAGACCTTCCTGATGAGCATAGCCTCCATCGGCGCTTTTGCAATTGGAGAGACTGCCGAGGCTGTTGGGGTTATGCTTTTTTACCAGATTGGCGAATACCTGATGGAGAGGTCAGTTATAAAGTCAAAAAAATCTATTTCAGCCTTAATGGATATACGGCCTGATTACGCCAATCTTTCCAAAGACAATGCCATTATCAAGGTCAGCCCGGAATGCGTCAACATCGGCGACATCATCATCGTTAAGCCTGGCGAAAAAATACCCCTGGACGGCAATATAATTGAAGGAAGCTCCATGCTTGACACTTCATCTTTGACCGGGGAATCTGTGCCGCGCAAAGCCGCCCCGGACGATACCGTTTTATCCGGCTGTGTTAACCTGAACGGGTTACTAAGCATGAGGGTAACTAAATCATTCGGTGAATCTACAGTCTCAAAGATCATTAACCTTGTAGAAAATGCTTCTGAAAAAAAGGCCAAAACTGAAAACTTTATTACCAAATTTGCGCGGTATTATACGCCCGTTGTTGTCGGCCTTGCCGCGTTAATCGCCATTCTGCCGCCGCTGACTCTTGGCGGCTCCTGGTCTGAGTGGCTTAACCGTGGGCTCATACTGCTGGTCATTTCCTGCCCCTGCGCTTTGGTTATTTCGATTCCCCTGGGCTATTTTGGAGGCATCGGAGGTGCTGCCAAAAAAGGCATTCTGGTAAAAGGCGGCAATTATCTTGAAGCCTTAACCGATCTTGAGATGATGATCTTTGATAAAACCGGAACCCTGACAAAGGGCGTGTTTGCCGTAACCGCAATCAATCCGGCCAAAGGTTTTAGTTCCGAAACTCTGCTTGAACTGGCTGCAACAGCCGAAGCCTTTTCCAATCATCCCATAGCCAAATCCATCATGCAAAAATACAGCAGGCAAATTAGCCGTGAATCGCTTTCAGAATATACTGAAATGAGCGGCCTGGGAGTCAGCGTAAAATCAAACGGCAAGCTTATTCTTGTGGGCAACAAAAAGCTGATGGATCAAAGGGGCATCAATCTTGAGCAATCATTAACCGAAACCAAAAGCATGGGAACTATGGTCTATGTTGCAGTAGAAAACGAATTCGCCGGCCTCATTGTCATTTCCGATGAAATCAAGGCGGAGAGCCACAGCGCTATTATTGGGCTAAAGGCAAGGGGCATACGAAAAACGGTTATGCTCTCTGGCGATGATCCTGAAATAGCCCAAACAATAGCTGATGAACTTGAAATTGATGAAGCTTATGGCGGACTGCTGCCCCACCAAAAGGTTGAAAAACTGGAAATGTTAATGAGCCAAAAACAAACAAAAGGAAAAATCTG
The DNA here is from genome assembly GCA_031254385.1 of Treponema sp. The sequence goes on from JAIRUO010000240.1 coordinate 4,275, forward strand.
TTTTGCCGGAGACGGCATTAACGATGCTCCTAGCCTTGCCATTGCCGACATCGGCATTGCCATGGGCTCGTTTGGTTCGGATGCCGCCATTGAAGCTGCCGATGTGGTGCTGATGACAGATGAGCCTTCCAAGCTGGCAGAGGCTGTGGATATTGCAAGGTTTACAAAACGCATAGTCTGGCAGAATATTGTATTCGCATTGGGGGTAAAAGGCATCTTCATTTTTCTGGGCTCTATTGGCATTGCCGGCATGTGGGAAGCAGTATTTGCAGATGTAGGCGTATCCCTTCTGGCTGTACTAAATGCCACCAGGGTATTGAGGCATAAAACAGACTCCTCCTTATATTCTCTTGCACACAATGAACCGGAAAGGCTATAATTGCTTATGGAAACATTGAATGCTTCATTTCATGAATACATTAAGCAGGCGGTAATTCTGTCAAAATCGGCCACCCGAATTACAGAAGACAATGTCTTTCCGGAAGGGAACAAAGATATACTTCCCTACCTGGATAAAATGGCTGAAGAATTGATACTGCCGGGTTCCGGTGTTGACGGGATGGAAAATCTGGAAGATGCCATTAATAAGGCGGAATCAGGGAAATCATGCCTACTCCTCCCCGAGCATTACAGCAACATGGATCTGACACTTATTTCTTATTTGATTAGGAAAGAAGGAGGCCGGGGAAAAGCTATTGATGACGCTATTGTTGCCATTGCGGGAATGAAACTTAACGAAGATAGCCCGGTTGTGTCCGCACTTGCCAGCGCCTATACCAGGCTTATTATTTATCCTAGTCGATCCTTTCTGGACCTTGATCCGGTTAAGGACAAAGACGAAATTGTTCGCGGAAATGCCATAAACCGGGCCACCATGAAAACCCTACAGGAAATAAAAGTGAAGGGCAAACTCATTCTGGTTTTTCCCTCTGGAACACGCTACCGCCCCTGGGACCCAAGTACCAAACGCGGAGTACGGGAAATTGATTCTTATATTAGGTCATTTGATTATATGTGTCCCATTGCCATTAATGGCGAGGTTCTTCATGTACGCCAGGGAGACATGATGGATGATTCTGTAAGCCATGATATAGT
>JAIRUO010000022.1 GCA_031254385.1 Treponema sp.
CAAGACCCGCCCGGCAGCGTGCTTTACACCTGCGAGGCTTTTATACTCATGGGTGAAATTATCTCTGCGGTTGATTCAACAAGTCTGGATGAAGTTATACGCAAGCGAGTATGGGAGCCGCTGGGAATGAAAGACACCTGTTATAAGCCTCCCGTATCCCTTATTGATCGCATCGCCCCTACCGAGTATTGCTCTATACGGGACAGGGTTGTCCGAGGCGAGGTTCATGACGAGAATGCCTGGGTAATGGGCGGGGTAAGCGGCAATGCGGGGATTTTTTCCTGCGCACCGGACATGACCCGCATAGGCGCTGCCATGCTTGATTCTTTGGAAAAAGGCACTTTTCTTCATAAAGCTACGGCCGAATTAATGTGCCGCAACTATACGCCGGGCATGGGAGAGAACCGGGGCCTGGGCTGGATGATAGCAACCCGAGGTACTTCTTCTGGAGATCTCCTGTCCCCGCGCAGTTTCGGCCACACGGGATTCACCGGTACCAGCCTCTGGATAGACCCGGACAGAAAACTTTATGCACTGCTTCTTACAAACCGGGTACACCCGACAAGGGAAAATACTAAACTTTTCCGAACCCGGAATATTTTCCATAACCTTGCTGTACTGACGTACGGCGATTGCAATAATGCAAAGCAGGGCAACAATGGCTGAAACTCTACATCCTACATCCTATATCCTAAATGCCGAAGCCCTTGATAGGTTTACTACCGAGCAGCGGAATGACGCATCTTCTGATATTGACACGAAGAGTTCTCTTGAGATTGTTTCCATCATAAATAATGAAGACAAAAAGGTGCCTGTTGCGGTGGAAAAAATACTTCCTGAGATTGCCGCTCTGGTAGACGATATTGTCGCTGCCTTTAATAAAGGCGGCAGGCTTTTCTATATAGGCGCAGGGACTTCCGGGCGGCTGGGCGTACTTGACGCCTCTGAATGTCCCCCCACCTACGGGGTGGAGCCGGGAATGGTACAGGGGCTTATTGCCGGCGGAAGGGATGCCCTGACCAAATCCATTGAGTCCGCAGAAGACCGGGCGGAAGAAGGGATAGAGGAACTAAAAGCCCTGGGCTTTGGCAAGAACGACGTGCTGGTTGGCATTACCGCGTCAGGCCAGGCGCCTTATGTGTTAGGCGCTTTAGAGTATGCCCGGAATCTGGGCGCAGTTACCGGGGCCATTAGCTGCAATGCCGATTCAAAAACCTTCGATTACGCAAGGCACAAGCTCTATGCGAATGTGGGCCCGGAAGTGGTTACAGGCTCTACCCGGATGAAGTCCGGCACAGCCCAAAAACTCATACTCAACATGCTAACAACCGCCGCCATGATACGGCTGGGAAAAGTCTACAAGAACCTGATGGTAGACCTAAAACCGGTAAACCATAAGCTCGTGCTAAGATCAATACGCCTAATAAGGGAAGTAACTGGCTGCGACGAAGACAAGGCCAGGGAAGCCTTTAGCGCGTCAGGCAAAAACCCCAAGGCCGCGATTGTGATGGTTCTATTGAAGACAGACCGCGTTAATGCTGAAGAATTGCTTGAAAAAGCGAATAGGCATATAAGCGCTGTATTAGGGACTAGGGGTTAGGATTTAGAGGGAAGAGGGAAGCAAAGAGTTCGTCAATTACCATTCCCGTATGGAATAGTCGCCTTGCGGTTTCTTGATCGTCAAAGTTTCGCCGGAAGGTTCAATCACATAGAAACCGCTTTTAAAGGCATAGTCCCTCACATAGTCCGTCATTACCACCCCGGCAACAGCGCCCAGCAGTTTCCGTTTGTCGTCATGGCTATCCATAAAAGCGCGGACTTTATCCAAACGCTCAATATGCTCATTAATATCTTCGGTAGTCAGTTTTGTTTTGACTTCAACAAACATCATTTTTTCGCCGTTTTCAAGGGTAATATCAGCTTCCGCTATCGTTCTTTTGGTTTTATTATCTCTAATCTTGGTATTTTGGTGTGCCTTTTCAAAGAAAACATCAATCTCGCCGAATTTTTCTGCCAGCTTGGGAGCGACCATATATTCAACAATCTCGCCAAAACGGTTAGAAAATTCTCCAAACCGTTCATTGAATTCCTTTGTCTGCCGGTCGAATTCCTGCTTACGAAGTCGTTCACTTTCCTTTCGTTCTTCGGCGTTTTCCTTCAACTGCCGGTCGGTTTCCTCTTGCCGTGCAGCAGTTTCTTTTTGCCGTGCAGCGGTTTCCTTATTGCTTTCAGCAACTTCGCGCAAAATAGCCCAGATCGTCTCGACATTGGGGGTTTCACTATTGGTTTGTGTAGCTTCCATATTATAAATATATAACAGAAAGAAAAACAATTCAACGAAAAGCTATATTAGGGACTGGGGGACTAAGGGACTGAGGGTAGTTATTCGGACTATTAATGTGTTGCACGGAAGCATCGCTAGGCTCCGAATACCGCTGCTGGCCGCGTAAGCTCTGAAACGGCGTCTTCCCTTATTGGAACCCTGTTTGATACCTTCAATGTCTGGGATAATAACTTCCTGACCGGGCAAAGGAGTCTGGACAGCGACTGGAACGCTTATGTTGCTGAAATGACTTCCAGAGGGATCAATACTCTATTGCAGTTGTATAACAGCAACCTGAGATAGTGAACAAAATGCGCCAAGGAGAGAATCACGGTTTTCTCCTTGACGGCACTTGCTTAAAAGGGTAAGATTTTTAGTAGAATCTTATACTTAAGGAGAGAAAGATAATGAAAAAATTTGCGATTCTTTTGGTTCTGCTAATCGGCATTACTGCGCTGACTTTTGCTGCGCCCAGCGCCCAGCCCAGTGCTTCCAGCCCGGTGAGAATGACTATCTATTATTCGGATAATTCCACCCTGCCGTTCAGGACTAGCTGGCTTGCCGTTCAGAGGGCGCAGCAGCTTGCCAATGCTGATATTACCTGGGAAGTTATCCCTATGGGCGCTGATTTTACCACCAAAGTTTCCCTGGCTTTGAACAGCGGCATAAATACTCCGGATGTCATCCTTGGAATAGGCATAACAAACGAGTATGTACAACTGGCCCAGAACGGGGCAATTGTCCCTATCAGCGACTATGCCAATTGGACTCCTGAATGGGTTGCCAGGGTAAGCGAATACGGCCTTCAGGCTGATATAGATATGCTGCGTCTTCTGGACGGCAAATACTATAACCTGGCCTCGCTTACTGATAAGCCTTTCTACGATTCCGGGATTATACTTAG